>JABURS010000038.1 GCA_014762505.1 Chromatiales bacterium
GGCGGCGGCGGTGACGATGATGGCGTCGAAGGGGGCGGCCTCGGGCCAGCCGGCGTGGCCGTCGGCATGGCGTATCTGCACGTTGGTGTAGCCCATGTCGGCGAGGCGTTCGCGGGCGGACGCGGCGAGCTCGCGGATCACTTCCACGCTGTAGACCTCGGCCGCCAGTTCGGCGAGCACGGCGGTCTGGTAGCCGGAGCCCGTGCCGATCTCGAGCACCCGCGCCTCGGGCGTGAGCGACAGGAGTTCGGTCATCAGCGCCACGATATAGGGCTGGGAGATGGTCTGGGCATGGCCGATGGGCAGGGGATGGTTGCCATAGGCCAGCCGCCGCTCCTCCTCGGGCACGAAGGTCTCGCGCGGGACCCGGCGCAGTGCCTCGAGGGTGCGCCCGGAGAGGCCGTCCAGCCCCGTGTAGTCGGCCGTCAGGCGCATCTCGGTCTCGATCTCGGCGAGCAGGCGCTCCAGGGCCGTGGTGGTTTCCGCCGGGCCGGGGCTCACTGGGTCTCCTCCCATGCCTGCATGAGCGAGAGGATGCGCTCGGTCTCCGCCGCATCCAGCGTCAGCCCGTAGTCCTCGGCGAGCCGCCGCCGCACGGTCGCGTTGTCGTCCGGCGGCGGCTGCATGCGGCGCACGAAGCCGCCGATGTCCTCCACCCGGGCCCAGGGATAGATGATCCAGCGCCATTCCAGCACCTCGGCGGCGTGGTAGTCGGCGTGTACCGGCGAGGTGGCCTTTTCGTGCAGGACGGCCGTGCGCACCTCGGCGGGCGCCGCTTCGAGCAGGTGCTCGCGCGCCATCACCAGGGTGTCGCCGGTGTCGTTGACGTCGTCCACCACCAGCACCCGCAGGCCCGCGATGTCGGCGGCCAGGGGATACTTCACCCAGGCGCGGGCCTCCTTCTGCGCCCCGGCACCGTAGTGCTGCACCTTGATGCTGGTCATGTCGCGGATGCCGAGGAAGTCGCAGACGAAGCGTGCGGGGGCGAAACCGCCGCGGGCGATGGCCACCACCAGGTCCGGCCGGTAGCCGGAGTCGCGCACCTGGCAGGCGAGCTGGTAGCTCAGGTCGTACACGGCCTGCAGGGTGACCAGTTCGCAGTGCATCGTCGCCGGCATGGGGTGTCCTCGCGGGTTTCTTCCTGTGTAGCACAGTGGGGCGGACCCCGGATTGACGCGGATCAGCCGGCGAGGCTTGTCTGGGGGCGGGGGCTCTGTTAACTAGGGGTATCCCATGAAGGAGGCGCGCATGATCCCCGACTACGAAGAAAAACGCAGTTTTCCGCGCATGACCCTCAACTGCGAGGCCACCCTGAGCGACCCGGCCTCGGGCGAGACCTTTCGCACCATGGTCTTGAACCTCAGCGGCGGCGGGGCCCTGTTCAACGCCGAGCACGCCTTCCGCCCGGGCATGCTGCTGGACCTGCGCGTGGATGCGGCCCTGCCCGGACGCCCGCCCTTCGAGGCGCGCATCAAGGTGATCCGCTGTGAGGCCCGCGACCGCGGTGGGTTCCAGGTCGCCTCCCGCATCGAGGAGGTCCACGCGTCACCGGAGCCCGATGCGTGAGCGGTCATGACCCTCTTGCCGGACTGGCGTCCCTGGCCGAGGCCGCCGGCACCGTGCTGCAGCGCACCGGGCGGGTGGTCGTGACCGCCGAGTCCTGCACCGGTGGCTGGGTGGCCAAGCTGCTCACGGACATCGGCGGCAGCTCGGCCTGGTTCGACCGCGGCTTCGTGACCTACAGCAACGCGGCCAAGCAGGAGATGCTGGGCGTGCCGGAAGCGACCCTGACGGCATACGGGGCGGTGAGCGCGGCCACGGTCTGCGCCATGGCCGAGGGTGCGCTGGCGCACAGCAGGGGCGACCTCGCCGTCGCCATCTCGGGCATCGCCGGGCCCACCGGCGGCAGTGCGGAAAAGCCGGTGGGGACAGTGTGGCTGGCCTGGGCGCGGCGCGGCGCGGCGGCCGAGGCGAAGCACTGTCTCTTTGCCGGCGACCGCGAGGCAGTGCGCGCACAGGCCGCCGCCGAGGCCCTGCGGGGATTGATGGCCCGTGCCGGAGACGCCTGAGCAATCCCCGCGACAGCGCCTGTTCTTCGCGCTGTGGCCGGACGGGCGCACGCGCGAGGCCCTGGCCGGCCTGCAGGCCGCGCTGCCGGTGCGGGGCGGGCGCCCCATGCGGGTCGAGAACATCCACCTCACCCTGGCCTTTGTCGGCGAGACCGATGCGGATACGCGCGACTGCCTGATCCGTCAGGCCGGTTCGCTCAGGCTGTCGCCGCTGCGCTTTCGTATCGAACGGCTGGGGTACTTTCCCCGTCCGCGGGTGCTCTGGGCCGGCCCACGCCAGACGCCCGAGGCGCTGGCCGGGCTGGTGGCCGCGCTCAATGCCGCGCTCGCCCCCTGCGGCTATGTGCCGGAGGCCCGGCCCTTCCGCGCCCACGTCACCCTGTTCCGCAAGGTGGTGCGGGCGCCGCGACCCCTGGCCTTCGAGCCCATCGAGTGGCCGGTGACCGACCTCTGCCTGGTCGAATCCGTGCCGGAGGCGGGCGGGGTGCGCTATGCCGTGATCGCGCGGTTTCCGCTGACGGGCTAAGGCCCTGCATCGAGCCGGGAAATGACCGCGGGCTTTTTACGCCTCGGGGTTTTTTGTGGGATAATCGCCGGTTCCTGAAGACAACGCACACAGACGCAGAGGACGGGGTGACCGTGGACGACAACCGCAAGAAGGCGCTGGCCGCCGCGCTCGGCCAGATCGAGAGGCAGTTCGGCAAGGGTTCGGTCATGCGCATGGGCGATGCCGAGGCCGTGCGCAACGTGGAGGCCATCTCCACCGGCTCCCTGGCCCTGGATATCGCGCTGGGCATCGGCGGCCTGCCGCGCGGCCGCGTGGTCGAGATCTACGGTCCGGAGTCCTCGGGCAAGACCACCCTCACCCTGCAGGTGATCGCCGAGGCACAGAAGCTGGGCGGCACCTGCGCCTTCGTCGACGCCGAGCACGCGCTCGACCCGGGCTATGCCCAGAAACTCGGCGTGGATGTGGACGACCTGCTGGTCTCACAGCCCGATACCGGCGAGCAGGCCCTGGAGATCGCCGACATGCTGGTGCGCTCCGGCGCCGTGGACGTGGTGGTGGTCGACTCCGTGGCCGCGCTGACGCCCAAGGCCGAGATCGAGGGCGAGATGGGCGACTCCCATGTCGGCCTGCAGGCCCGCCTGATGTCGCAGGCCCTGCGCAAGCTCACCGCCAACATCAAGCGTTCCAATACGCTGGTGATCTTCATCAACCAGATCCGCATGAAGATCGGCGTCATGTTCGGCAGCCCCGAGACCACCACCGGCGGCAACGCGCTCAAGTTCTATGCCTCGGTGCGCCTGGACATCCGCCGCATCGGCTCCATCAAGAAGGGCGACGAGGTGGTCGGCAACGAGACCCGCGTCAAGGTGGTCAAGAACAAGATGGCCCCGCCCTTCAAGCAGGCCGAGTTCGAGATCCTCTACGGCGAGGGTATCTCCCGCGAAGGCGAGATCATCGAGCTGGGCGTGAAGGAAGGCATCGTCGACAAGGCAGGCGCCTGGTACAGCTACAACGGCGACCGCATCGGCCAGGGCAAGGACAACGTGCGCAACTTCCTGAAGGAAAACCCGGCAATGGCGCAGGACATCGAGCGCCAGCTGCGCGAGAAGCTGCTGCCACAGAAGGCCGCGCCCGCCGCCGAGGAGAACGAGGCTGAAGCCGAGGCCTGAGCGCGGCTGCCGCGACGCGGCCATCGACCTGCTGGCCCGTCGGGAACACGCGCGCCGCGAGCTGCACTTCAAGCTCGCCCAGCGCGGCTTCGAGGACGCGGAGATCGTCGCCGTGCTGGATGCGCTCGAGGCCGAGCGCCTGCTCAGCGACGAACGCTACGCCGAGGCGTATGTCCATTCGCGCGAGTCGCGTGGCTTCGGTCCGCTGCGTATCCGCGCCGAGCTCCGGGAGCGGGGGGTGGACGCCGCACTGGTGGAACGCTACCTCGAACAGGACCGCGAACTCGTCGAGGCGCGCGCCCGCGAGGAGCACCGCAAGAAGTATGGAAGCCGATCCCCCGAGAGTTACAGCGAACGCGCCCGCCAGGCGCGTTTTCTGCAGGGGCGCGGCTTTCCCAGTGATGTGATCTGGCGCGTCGTGGGCGGGTCGGAGGAATAATGGCAGCGGCCCGGGGATCGCCCGGGGCCGCTGGTGAGACTGATTGCAATCGTGAGTGTCTGAGTGTTTATGACCAGTAGTGCCGAACTTCGCTCGCAGTTTCTTGCCTTCTTCGAGGGCAAGGGCCATGCCGTGGTGCCCTCCAGCCCGCTGGTGCCGGCCAACGACCCGACCCTGCTGTTCACCAACGCGGGCATGGTCCAGTTCAAGGACGTGTTCCTCGGCCGCGAGAGCCGCGACTATAGCCGTGCGGTGAGCTCGCAGCGCTGCGTGCGCGCCGGCGGCAAGCACAACGACCTGGAGAACGTCGGCTACACCGCGCGCCACCACACCTTCTTCGAGATGCTGGGCAACTTCAGCTTCGGCGACTACTTCAAGCGCGATGCCATCCACTACGCCTGGGAACTGCTCACCGAGGTCTACCGGATCCCGGCGGAGAAGCTGTGGGTGACGGTCTACGCGACCGACGACGAGGCCTACGATATCTGGGTGCAGGAGGTCGGCGTACCGCTGGATCGCATCACCCGTATCGGCGACAAGGCCGACGGCAGCTCCGACAACTTCTGGCAGATGGGCGACACCGGCCCCTGCGGCCCCTGCACCGAGATCTTCTACGATCACGGCCCCGCGGTCGCCGGCGGCCCGCCCGGCACACCGGAAGAGGACGGCGATCGCTACATCGAGATCTGGAACCTCGTGTTCATGCAGTACGATCGCGACAAGGACGGCAACCTCAACCCGCTGCCCAAGCCCTCGGTCGACACCGGCATGGGCCTGGAACGCCTGGCCGCCGTGATGCAGGGCGTGCACAGCAACTACCAGATCGACCTGTTCCAGCACCTGATCCGGGCCATCGCCGAGCTGGCCGGCGTCAAGGACCTGGAGAAGCCGTCGCTCAAGGTCATCGCCGACCACATCCGCTCCTGCAGCTTTCTCATCACCGATGGCGTGCTGCCCTCCAACGAGGGCCGCGGCTACGTGCTGCGGCGCATCATTCGCCGCGCCGCGCGTCACGGCCACCAGCTCGGGCTCACCCAGCCGTTCTTCCATCGGCTGGTACAGCCGCTGGTCGAACAGATGGGCGAGGCCTATCCGGAGCTGGCGAAGGCGCAGGCCCAGGTCGAGCGCGTGCTGAAGCAGGAAGAGGAGCGCTTCAACGAGACCCTGGAGCAGGGCCTGAAGATCCTCGAGGACGACATCGCCGGCATGTCCGGCAAGGTGATCCCGGGTGAGACGGTGTTCAGACTGTACGACACCTACGGCTTCCCGGTGGACCTGACCAACGACATCGCGCGCGAGCGTGGCCTCGACCTCGACATGGCGGGCTTCGAGCGCGAGATGGAGGCGCAGCGCAGCCGTGCCCGTGCCGCCAGCCAGTTCGCCGAGGACTACAGCAAGGCTGCGCAGGTGGACGCCGAGACGCAGTTCACCGGCTACGACCGCCTGGAGGATGCGGGCCGGGTGGTGGCCCTGCTCAAGGGCGGCCAGCCGGCCGAGGCCCTGGGTGCGGGCGAGGAGGGCATCGTGGTGCTCGACCGCAGCCCCTTCTACGCCGAGTCCGGCGGCCAGGTGGGCGATACCGGCGAGCTTTCAGCCGACGGCCTGCGCTTCGTGGTCACCGACACGCAGAAGCAGGGCAAGGCCTGGCTGCACATCGGCCGCGTGGTCGAGGGCAGCGTGGCCAAGGGTGCGACCGTCACCGCCCGTGTGGACGGCGCGCGCCGCGAGGCCATCAAGCTCAATCATTCCGCCACCCACCTGATGCATGCCGCGCTGCGCCAGGTGCTCGGCGAGCACGTGCAACAGAAGGGCTCGCTGGTCACCCCCGAGCGCCTGCGTTTCGATTTCTCGCACTTCGAGCCGGTCACGCGCGAACAGCTGGCCGAGGTGGAGCGCATCGTCAACGCCGAGATCCGCGCCAACCAGGATGCCTCTGCCGCCGAGATGTCCATGGACGAGGCCCTGGCGGCCGGGGCGCTTGCCCTGTTCGGCGAGAAGTACGGTGAGCGCGTGCGTGTGCTCAAGATCGGCTTCTCCACCGAGCTTTGCGGCGGTACGCATGTGAACCGTGTGGGCGACATCGGGCTGTTCAAGATCGTGAGCGAGTCGGGGGTGGCCTCCGGCGTGCGCCGCATCGAGGCGGTGACCGGCGAGAACGCCCTGCGCTGGATCGACGGGCAGGCCGAGCGTCTGGACCGCGTGGCCGCCCTGGTGAAGGGGAGCCGCAGCGATGCCGACGAGAAGGTCGAGCAGCTCGTGGAGCGCGCCCGCACCCTGGAAAAGGAACTCGAGCGCCTCAAGGGCAAGCTCGCCTCGCAGGCCGGCGGGGACCTCGCTGCCCAGGCCGTGGACATCGACGGCATCAAGGTGCTGGCTGCGAAGCTTGAGGGCGCCGACGTGAAGACCCTGCGCGACACCCTAGACCAGCTGAAGAACAAGCTCCAGCATGCCGCCATCGTGCTCGCCGCCGTGGACGGCGATCGCGTGAGCCTGGTGGCCGGCGTGACCAAGGACGAGACCGGCCGCATCAAGGCGGGCGATCTCGTGAACGTCGTCGCCCAGCAGGTGGGCGGCAAGGGCGGTGGCCGTCCCGACATGGCCCAGGCCGGCGGCAAGGACCCGGCGGCCCTGGACAGGGCGCTCAAGGCCGTGCCTGCCTGGGTGCAGGACCAGCTGAGCCGTGGGGGCTGAGCGCCCGGCACATGCCGTCTGCCCGCCCGCCCAAGCCCTCGCACGCGGCCGCCATGATCGCCGGCGGCCTTTAAGTGTTTGTTTGTTTAGTGTTTAATTACCCCCTTTTCGACACGGACCCCTATGGCCCTCATCGTTCATAAATACGGCGGAACCTCGGTCGGTACCATCGACCGCATCCAGAACGTCGCCGCGCGCATCGTCAGGGCGCGCGAGGCGGGCGACGACATCGTGGTCGTCGTCTCCGCCATGTCGGGCGAGACCAATCGCCTGATCGACCTGGCCCACGGCATCGATCCGCGTGCCGCCGGCCGCGAACTCGACGTGCTGCTGTCCACCGGCGAGCAGGTCACCATCGCGCTGCTCGCCATGGCGCTGGAAAAGGCCGGCTGCCCGGCGCGCTCCTACACGGGCGCCCAGGTACACATCCTCACCGACAGCGCCCACAACAAGGCGCGCATCCGCGACATCGACGACAGCCGCATGCGGCGTGACCTCGATGCTGGTCGCGTCGTGGTGGTCGCCGGCTTCCAGGGTGTGGACGAGCACGGCAACATCACCACCCTCGGCCGCGGCGGCTCCGATACCACGGCCGTGGCCCTGGCCGCCGCCCTCAAGGCCGACGAGTGCCAGATCTACACCGACGTCGACGGCGTCTACACCACCGACCCGCGGGTGGTCTCCAAGGCCCGTCGCCTGGACCGCATCACCTTCGAGGAAATGCTGGAAATGGCCAGCCTCGGTTCCAAGGTGCTGCAGATACGCTCGGTGGAATTCGCGGGCAAGTACAACGTGCCGCTGCGCGTACTCTCCAGTTTCGAAGAGTCGGGCCCCGGCACACTGATTACGTTCGAGGACGAGACAATGGAACAGGCGCTGATTTCGGGTATCGCATTCAACCGCGACGAGGCCCAGCTCACGGTCTCCGGCGTGCCGGACCAGCCGGGTGTGGCCTACAAGATCCTCAGTGCGGTCTCCGACCTCAATGTCGAAGTCGACATGATCGTGCAGAACGTCGGTGCCGACGACATGACCGATTTCACCTTCACCGTGCACCGAAACGACTACGAAAAATCGCTCGAGGCCCTCAGGGGGATCGCCGGCGAGATCGGTGCGCGCGAGGTGTCGGGTGACACCCGCATCGTCAAGGTCTCGCTGGTGGGCGTCGGCATGCGCTCGCACGCCGGCATCGCCAGCAAGATGTTCGAGGTGCTGGGCAAGGAAGGGATCAACATCCGCATGATCTCCACTTCCGAGATCAAGATCTCCGTGGTGATCGACGAAAAGTACCTGGAACTGGCCGTGCGCGCCCTGCACGACGCCTTCGAACTGGAGAAGGAACCGGCCGCCAAGGCCTGAATGGCCCCTGCATGGCCAAATGTAGCAAGTTTGTAAAACCTGTATCGGGCTGGCTCACATCCAGCCCGATATTTTTTACACTATAAGAAACAAAAATAAGCATAAATAACCAAGGCCCGCCCATGAGCGGTCGCCACTGCTAGCAAAGGGAAGATACCCGCAGAGCCGGGTTACCAGGGGCCGGGAAGGAAAGCTCCCGGAAACGAGCCAGGCAACGGATCGAGGCACATGGATCGGCCGTTTGCCCGGCACAAGGTGATTGAAGCAAAGCAGGAGATAGGACAATGCTTATTTTGACTCGTCGTGTTGGCGAAACCCTCATGATCGGTGACGAGGTCTCCGTGACCGTGCTGGGCGTCAAGGGCAACCAGGTGCGCATCGGCATCAACGCCCCCAAGGACGTCTCGGTACACCGGGAAGAGATCTACGAGCGCATCCAGCGCGAAAACGACACCCCCGGAGCCGCTGGCGGCAACCAGTAAGCGCCAGCAGTGAAAAAGGGGTGGCAACACCCCTTTTTCATGCCCGAACACCCCGATTTCCCCCTTCATCCCTTTGATTTTCCCACCCCGCCCGGGTATCCTTGCACCTCGCTGAAACTGGCACAGCGCCAGTCCTCAGACCCGGAGAGATGGCCGAGTGGCTGAAGGCGCACCCCTGCTAAGGGTGTATAGGGGAAACTCTATCGAGGGTTCGAATCCCTCTCTCTCCGCCATATAAATAGAAAGGGGCCCCCGGTTTTGGGGGCCCCTTTCTATTTATCAGGACACAGGTATTCGAACCCTCGATAGATAGACAAGATGGTTCGACCGCCGAGCGAAGCGAGGTGACGGCGACCAACGGGAGCCCATCCCTCTCTCGGCAACCGCTCCTGCGTTGCTCTACCTCCTGCTTCCATGCAGTCGTCTCCGCCATATAAACAGAAAAGGGGCCCCGGTTTTTGGGGCCCCTTTTCTGTTTATCAGGACAGCCAGGGCTTCGAACCCTCGATAGATTAAAAAGTCTGGTTCGATCACCCGGGCGGTAGCCCGGGGGACGGGGAGCGCCAGCGACCCAATCCCTCTCTCGGCAACTGCTCCTGCGTTGCTCTCGACAATTGCTCCTGCATTGTTCTACCTTCGCCCATCCATGGGCTCGTACCTCCTGCTTCCATGCAGTCGTCTCCGCCATATAAACAAGAAGGGCCCCTCGATAGACAGCCAGGATGTCGATTCGACGGCTGCCCCCCTTGACGCCTCCGGCCGATCCCCTCATAATTCGCAACCTTCAAGCGCCCGTAGCTCAGCTGGATAGAGTACCTGGCTACGAACCAGGCGGTCGCACGTTCGAATCGTGCCGGGCGCGCCATACAAGAAAGGCCCTCCACTGGAGGGCCTTTTTGCGTCCGGTACGGTTCGAACGTGCGACATGGACAAAGCCACGTTCGACGAGCGAGCGAAGCCGCGAGAATGGCGGAGCGCCAGCGACGCCAGTCCCGCCGGGGTGAGCGCAGCGAATAATCGTGCCGGGCGCGCCATATCCCAAGCCCTCCCCGTGTGGAGGGCTTTTTTGTGCCCGGCGCGGTTCGAATGTGCGGCCGCATCATCGTGCGCCGTTCTGGATTCCGGCTTTCGCCGGAATGACGAAAGAGACGGCGGCGTGATGGATTTTCCGTCATCCCTGCGAAAGCAGGGATCCAGTCTCGAAGCCACCCACGTTAGACACTCCCGCTGGCCCAGGTGGCCCCGCCCGTTCTGAATCCTGGCCGCTGTTCAGGGATGAGTGACGAAATAACCGGGCGATCTCTGACGATGCGTTCGCGTCGCTGCGCGCTCAACGGCGTACGCTGGACAGCCCTGATCGTGGTTCGTTACAATCCGTCCCGTCATTGGGGAGTAGCCGCCCGCGCAAAGCGGGGCCTGTATCAACAGACTTGGTCTTCGGGCCATGGTGCAGGCAGTCTCCGACCTGGCAAGACCTTTGACCATGCCGCCTCCGCGTTGGCCGGAGGGGTGGTGTGGTCATCGGTATGCATCCGGCCAGGGTATGTTTTCCATGGAAGCCTTTCTGATCTCCACCGGTATCGTCGCGCTCGCCGAGATCGGCGACAAGACGCAGCTGCTGTCCTTCGTGCTGGCGGCCAAGTTCCGCAGACCGGTCCCCATCATCCTCGGTATCCTGGTCGCCACGCTGGCGAACCATGCGCTGGCGGGCGGCGTCGGTGTCTGGCTCACGACACTGATCACGCCCGAGATCCTGCGCTGGGTGCTGGGCCTGTCCTTTCTCGCCATGGGGATATGGATGCTGATACCGGACAAGCTGGAGGACGAGGAGGACAGGCTGCTGCGTTTCGGCGTGTTCGGCGCCACGCTCATTGCCTTCTTCCTGGCCGAGATGGGGGACAAGACCCAGATTGCCACCATCGCGCTGGCGGCCCAGTACCAGACATTGATCTGGGTGGTGGTCGGGACCACGCTGGGGATGATGATCGCAAACGTTCCTGCCGTGCTGCTGGGCGAACGCATTGCCGGTCGCGTGCCGGTGAAGCTTGTGCATGGTGTCGCGGCCCTGGTCTTCGTGGTGCTGGGGCTGTTCACCCTGCTGGGCGGATGAGGCGATACCCGGGGCCAGGGCAGGCGGGACGGAGGCTTTCACCTCTACCCTGGCGGGGCTGGTGGTGGCAGGAGGGCCTGGCTGTTTGCCAGTCCCGGCGCTAGGATCTGGTCTCCTTCCCTTCGGTCGGTCGAGGCGCGCATGCAGCTCAATCCCGTGGTGCTCACGGCGTTGCTACTGATCTGCAGCAACGTGTTCATGACCTTTGCCTGGTATGCCCACCTGAAGGAGCTCAGCGGCAAGCCGTGGATCGTCGCCGCGCTGGTGAGCTGGGGCGTGGCACTGTTCGAGTACCTGTTCCAGGTGCCGGCCAACCGGATCGGCTATCAGGTGCTCAGCGTCGCCCAGCTGAAGATGCTGCAGGAAGTGATCACCCTGTCGGTGTTCGTGCCGTTTGCGCTCTTCTACCTGAAGGAGCCCCTGAAGCTGGATTATCTATGGGCCGCCCTCTGCCTGATGGGTGCGGTATTCTTCATGTTCCGGGGAAAGGTGTTGCCGGCCTGAGGTATTCGCCTTGATTGCATGGGGCAGGGACGATACTGTCGGGAGTCGCTACAACCATGCTGTCCGGCAGGGGGTACAGGTACGTTGAAAACCTTTCGCTGCGAATGCGGCAATACGCTGTTCTTCGAGAACAGCCAGTGCTTGGCCTGTGGCCGCGAGACCGGCTTCCTGCCGGACTCGCTCACACTGAGTGTGCTCGAACCGGTGGGCGGTGGCGTGTACCGCGCCCTGCCGGGAGGCGGCCGGTATCGACATTGCGGCAATCACCTGGATCACGATGTCTGTAACTGGATGGTGCCGCAGGACGATTCTGAACGCCTGTGCCGCTCCTGTCGTCTCAACGCGGTGATCCCGAATCTCGCCGAGCCGCGCAATCACGTGCTCTGGTTCCGCACCGAGCAGGCCAAGCGACGCCTGTTGTATGGGTTGTTCCACCTGGGGCTGGATGTGCGCGGCAAGCGGGTGGATCCCCGGCAGGGGCTGGCCTTCCGTTTCATGGAGGATGCCGCCCACGATGCCGAGTTCAGCAACGCGATCACCGAGGCGCAACGGGTACTGACCGGGCATGTCGATGGCACGATCACCATCAACATTCTCGAGGCCGAACCGAGTGCACGTGAGGCCATGCGCGAGCAGATGAACGAGGAATACCGGACCCTGCTCGGACACTTCCGGCATGAGAGCGGGCATTACTACTGGCGGCTGCTGCTGAATGACGTGCCACGGCGGGAGGCGTTCCGCGAACTGTTCGGTGACGAGCGCGAAGACTACAAGCAGGCTTTGAAACGCTATTACGCCGAAGGTCCGTCACCCGGCTGGGAGGCGCGCCACGTGAGTGCTTACGCCAGCGCGCATCCCTGGGAGGACTGGGCGGAAAGCTGGGCGCATTACCTGCACATGGTCGACACCATCGAGACGGCAGAGGATCTCGGCTTCCATTTCGCCGACGCCTCGCCTCGGACGGGTGGTCCCGTGGATTTCGACATCCTGCTCGACGACTGGAGCCGCCTGAGCCTCGCGCTCAACATGCTCAACCGCAGCATGGGCCTGCCCGATGCCTATCCCTTCGTGGTGGCCGGCCTGGCCGCCGACAAGATCCGTTTCATCCACGAGCTGGTCAAGGCGGCGGGTGGGGCGTCACCGGGACTGCGCGCATAGCCCGGTTGATCGCGCCTCGCGGCACTCCTACGACGCCTTGGGTTAATCCGTAGGTGCAATGCCGAAGCCGGAGCGAGAGTGCCGATCCCGATCGCGCCTGGCGGGCGCTCCTACGGGTGCCGGTGTCCGGATGTAGGCGCTGCGTTTATGCCCTCTGGGTGCAAGCTGCGATGCCCGTGCTTGGCCGACGTGCCATTCCTGATCGCGCCTTGCGGCGCTCCTGCAGTGCTGGCCATGATTGAGGCCGGGGCAATAACGCGTCCCTACCGGTCCTTCTCCCAGTCGAACTTCGGCAGGCGTTTGAAGGCGCGCTGCAGGCCGTCGTTCCAGCTCTTTTGCAGGGACTTGTAGAAGGGCGAGGCGAGTTTCAGGTTCATGTAGCGTGGCTCGTCGAGGCTGTCGGTGGCGTAGATCGCCAGTTCGAAGGGCGGGCCGACGGTGACATTGGAACGCATGGTGGAGTCTTCCGAGACCAGGGCGCAGCGGGCGGCGTCTTCCAGGCTGGTGTCGGGGGTGATGATGCGATCCAGGATCGGTTTGCCGTACTTGTTTTCGCCGATCTGCAGGTAGGGGGTCTCGGGCGAGGCACTGACGTAGTTGCCCTGCGGGTAGACGAGATAGATCTCCGGGTCGCGTCCGGCGATCTGGCCACCGACGATGAAGCTCGCCTCCAGGCTGACGCGGGCCTTTTCACTGGCCGGGGCATGCTGGCGCTGCTCTTCCTGGCTCAGCTTGCCGACGTAGTGCGCGATCTCGTGCATGTAGTCGGCCTTGCACAGGTTGAAGGCGGCGTCTTCCTGTTCCAGGTCGCGGTTGATCAGGTTGATCACCGCCTGGGTGGTGGCGAGATTGCCGGCCGAGAGAATGGTGCAGACGCGGTCGCCGGGCCAGTTGAAGCCGAACATCTTGCTGTAGGTGCTGACATAGTCGACGCCCGCGTTGGTGCGTGAGTCGGAGGCGAACACCAGGCCCTTGTTGACCTTGATGGCGAGGCAGTACGTCATGGTTTTCTTGCCCGGTAAGCGGCTGTCCGGACGACGGCCGGGATGCAAAACGGTTGGGATCGGCGTATGGTGAATGCACACCCATACGCGAGGGGATGGTAGCACGATCCATGACGATTCGTTGGGGTAGCTACAAGGTCAGGGGCATCTACGACGAGCTGATCCGCGCCGCGGGGCGGCCGCGTCCGGAGTCGAAGGCGCTGGCCGATTATCTGCGCGGCCTGTCCGATCAGGACATCGAGGAATACAAGGCCGCCGCCGAGCTGGCCATCCATGTCATGGGCATTACCTTCACCGTCTACACGGAGGAGGAGGGCACCATCGACCGGGCCTGGCCGTTCGACATCATACCCCGCATCATCGCCAAGGCCGAGTGGGACCGGGTCGAGGCGGGTCTCAAGCAACGCGTCCGTGCGCTGAATCTCTTCATCGACGATCTCTACCACGATCAGCAGGTGGTCAAGGACGGCGTCTTCCCCGCCGAGCTGCTGAAAGACTCCAAGAATTTCCGCCCACAGTGCATGGGTATCGACCCACCGAACGGGGTCTGGGCCCATATCTGCGGCTCGGATCTGGTGCGTGACAAGGACGGGCAGTTCTACGTGCTGGAAGACAATCTGCGGGTGCCCTCGGGGGTGTCCTACATGCTCGAGAACCGGCAGGTGATGAAGCGCGTCTTCCCCGAGCTGTTCGGCCAGTACAGTATACGTCCGGTGGATGATTACCCCTCCCAGCTCTACGACATGCTGGCCTCGCTCGCACCGCGCGAGATCGACCAGCCGGAGATCGTGGTGCTCACGCCCGGGGTGTACAACTCCGCCTATTTCGAGCACGCCTATCTCGCCCAGCAGATGGGGGCCGAGCTGGTGGAGGGCACGGACCTCGTGGTGGGCAGGGACGATTGCGTCTACATGCGTACCATCGAGGGCCTTTCCCGGGTGGACGTGATCTATCGCCGCATCGACGACCTGTTCCTGGATCCGGAGGCCTTCAACCCGGACTCGATGCTAGGCGTGCCGGGCCTGATGCGGGCCTGGAAGGCCGGCAACGTCGCCCTGGCCAATGCCCCGGGCGCGGGGGTGGCGGACGACAAGGTGGTGTATGCCTTCGTGCCGGAGATCATCGAATACTACCTGGGAGAGAAGCCGCTGCTGCCGAACGTGCCGACCTACAAGTGTGTCGACAAGGCCGACCGCGATTACGTGCTCGACAACCTCGACAAGCTGGTGGTGAAGCCGGCCAACGAGTCCGGCGGCTACGGCATGCTGATCGGGCCCCAGGCCACGCAAAAGGAACGCGAGACCTTCGTCCGCCTGATCCGCCGCGATCCGCGCAACTACATCGCCCAGCCCATGCTCACGCTCTCCACCGCGCCGACGCTGGTCGGCAACCGGGTCGAGCCGCGACACCTGGACCTGCGACCCTTCATTCTGAGCAGAGGCCTGAAGAGCGACCGCGACATCTCCGTGACCACCGGCGGGCTGACGCGCGTCGCCCTGCGCAAGGGCTCCACCGTGGTCAACTCCTCCCAGGGCGGGGGGAGCAAGGACACCTGGATCGTGGACGGGGAGGGCAGCGCATGACCATGCTCTCCCGCGTTGCCGAGAACATCTACTGGATGGCCCGTTACATCGAGCGGGCCGAGAATACCGCGCGCCTGGTGAACGTGAATGGCAACCTGCTGCTGGACCTGCCGCGTCATGTACGCCTGGGCTGGGAGCCGCTGCTGGACATCTCGGGGAGCCGTGAACTCTTTGCCGAGCATTACCACGAGCCGGACGAGCGCAGCGTGGTGCGTTTCATGGTGACCAACCAGAACAATCCCGGCTCGATCCTGAGTTCGCTCAACCAGGCCCGCGAGAATGCACGCACCATACGCGACATCATCCCGCGCGAGGCCTGGGAGCAGATCAACGAGCTCTACCTGCATGCCCGCGGCCAGGCGAATCGCGTGCTGTCGCGCAGTGGGCGCTTCGAGTATCTCCGGCACATCATCCTCGGCGCACAGACCATCACCGGCCTGCTGGCCGGCACCATGAACCACGACGAGGGCTACGATTTCCTGCGCATGGGGCGCAACCTCGAGCGTGCCGACATGACCACGCGTATCGTCGACGTGCGCTCGGCCACCCTGCTGTCCGAGACCCATGAGGACCTCACGCCCTTCGAGAATATCCAGTGGGTCGGCGTGCTGAAGTCGCTGACCGGCTACCAGATGTACCGCCGCACCACCCGCATCCGGGTGCGCCGCCCCGATGTGCTGCGGTTCCTGTTCCAGGAAGCGGTCTTCCCGCGCTCCGTGGCCCACGCCACCGGGGAGGTCGAGTCCTGTCTCTCGCACCTGCCGCTGAACGAAAAGCCGCTCAAGGCCATCGGCAGCCTGCGCCGCAAGGTGTTGCGTACAAAACCCGACGGCCTCAGGCAGGAGCACCTGCATGAGTTCATCGACGAACTCCAGGCCGGCCTGGCACGGGTACACAACAGCATCGCCGCCAGTTATTTCTGATACCCCGGCACATGATCCAGGACAGTCACAGGCTGGTCCTGATGCACTACACTCCCCTGCTATCCTCACGTCCGTACCCTGGAGCAACGAACAATGAAAACAAACAGGAAACGCATTCTGCAGGCAGCCATCACCGCCAGCTTCGCCACGGCCCTGCTGGCGCCGGGCCCGGCTGTCATGGCCTCCAGCGCCTATTGGTACGACAGTGACGGCGATCTCTGGCATAACACGCCGGGTGAATGCTGGCGCACCGGCACCTGGACGGCGGGCCAGGCCCTGCCGGAGTGCGATGGTGCTGAGGTTGCCGAGCCGGCACCGGCGCCGGCACCCCGTCCGGCGGCGCCGCGCGATTCCGACGGCGATGGCGTGATCGACAGTGCGGACGCCTGCCCGGGTACCCCGGCGGGGGTGCGTGTGGATGCCAGGGGCTGTGAGCTGCAGGAACGCATCAGCCTGGAAGGCGTCACCTTTGCCACCAACAGCGCCGTGCTGGATCCGACCTCGGTGCAGACCCTGGATGACGTGGTCACCACGCTGCGCCGTTACCCGGAGCTCAAGGTCGAGGTGCAGGGCCACACCGACTCCAGCGGCAACCGCGACTACAACATCAGCCTGTCCCAGCAGCGCGCCGATGCGGTCCGCATGTATCTCATCAACAAGGGGATCAACGCCTCGCGGCTCACGGCCCGTGGCTACGGCCCGGATCAGCCGGTGGCCAGCAATGAGACCGCCACCGGTCGCGCGCAGAACCGGCGCGTGGAGCTGGCGATCAGCGAGTGAGGGGGGCGTGAGGCGATAGACGACAGGCGAAAAGTCTGATCGCCACAGAGGTCACAGAGGGGAGTACAAGGCGATTCCTGCTCTGTGATCTTCTGTGGCAAGCCGAATCTATACGTGATGCCGCCACCACCGCCTGACGCCATAGGGCGGGCCATGCCCGCCTCACCCTTCAGCCTTCACCCCCTCCCCCAGCAGCCGAATCCGCTGTGTCAGCGCATCCAGATCGGCGTCGTCGAGGGTGGTCTGCTCGCCAAGGCGGGCGGCCATTTGCTCGGCCTCGCGGGCGAGGCGGCTGATCTCGTCCAGTCCGTAGCTGCCGGCGGAGCCGGTGAGGTTGTGCAGCTGGCGCTGCAGCGGTTCGAGGCTGTCGCGGTGCCCGCTGCGCAGTGCATCGAGCAGGCCGTCCAGTTCGGCGAGCCGCCCGGGAAGACGGGCCAGGTAGTCGGCATGCAGGGCGGCCAGGCGCTGCTGCAGTGCGTCCCCCCCGTCAGCCATGCAGCCTCGTCCAGATCGTGCGGATGGTGCCGGCCAGGGTCATGGGGTCGAAGGGTTTGGCGATCACGTCCACGGCCCCCATGGCCTTGTAGGTCTCCACTTCGCTGGTCTGCACCTTGGCCGTGATGAACACCACCGGGGTATCGGTGGCGCCGGTCTGGTTGCGCAGGGCCGTCAGGGTGGCGGGGCCGTCCATGTCGGGCATCATCACGTCGAGCAGGATGAGGTCGGGGTCGAACTGGTCGACCCGGTCGAGCGCCTCGGCCCCGGAGCCGCAGATCTCCACGGTAAACCCGCCGACCGTCTCCAGGGCGATGCGGCCGATCGTCTGGATGTCGGGCTCGTCCTCCACGTAGAGGATGCGCTGGAAATCGGTGTGCATGAGAACCTCGATCAGGGCGTGCAGGGCGCCTGAACGACGCCGTATGACGTTTTCCGCACTATACCATCGCCCCGGAGCGGCAAATGTAAAACAATGTAAGCGTTTCCGGGCCTCCGCCATGGCTCAGGCGAGCTGCTCCAGGCGGTAGCCGTAGCGGTATACCGAGGTCAGGCGCCAGCCGTTGTCCGGTTCGAGCTGCAGTTTCTTGCGTATGCGGCTGATGTGGGTGTCGACGGTGCGGGTGTTGAATTCCGGGCCACGCTGCCAGACGTTTTCCAGGATATCGGTACGGGAAAGCACGTGGTTGGTGTTGCGAAAGAGGAAGGCGGCCAGCTCGAATTCCGTGCCTGTCACCCGGATCTCCTGGCCAAGCCGGGTGATCCGGCGATGGCTGAAGTCGATGCTGTAGTCGCCATAGGTGAGCACGTCGTGATGGGAGGTGCCGGCCTCCAGCCGCCGGCCCAGGGCGTTGATGCGCGCCACCAGTTCCTTGTGTTTCAGGGGCTTGCTCATGTAGTCGTCGGCCCCGGTCTCCAGGGCCTGCACGATGTCTTCCTCCTCGTCACGCACGGTCACGAAGAGCACCGGGGTGGGCCATCCCATCTGTCGCCTCACCCAGTCGAGGATCTCGATCCCGCTGGTGTCCGGCAGCTCCCAGTCCAGGATGAAGAGGTCGAAGTCCGTCTCCTGTGTGTGCTGCCGGAAGGCGGCGCCGTTGGCGAAGGCCTGGCTGCTGTGTCCGGCCTCTTCGAGCCAGAGCGAGATCAGGTCCGACTGGTCCTTATCGTCCTCCAGAATCGCAATACGCACGCACTCCTCCTTGCTGGTTGCGCCCGGGGTAATCTACGCTGCCTGCGGGATGGCCGGGGCCGTGCAGGTGGTGTTCCCTGGCGTTGGCGCTGGCCTGAAAACAGCGTAACATTCTGTATTCCCGGAAGAAAGCACAGGGCTTCCGGCGCGGGTTCAGGGAGGGACGCGGCCAGTGGCCGCGCGTCGGGGCTATACTGGAAAAAGACGACCATCCCCCCGAGAAGAACTTAATGAGCAAGCGCCGGGACAAGACCGTCATCAATGATACCGATACGCGGCAGTCGACCACCGAGATCCGGGCGTCGATCCGGCGCGCCCTCGAGCAAATGCAGGCCTCCCAGGGTACCGGCGAGTTCCCCCTGCTGAAGGACCGGCGCAGCGGCGAAGACCGGCGAGGCTGGCAACCCATGCCAGCCCTGCCATTTACCGACAGCCACGGCGTCCTGGTGACCCGGGATCGTCGCCACATTCCTGACCGTCGCGTCAGCAATATCGACGTTTCCTGGAAAGACCGGGAAAAGGACTAGCCGCAACAGCGGGCACAGACGATTACATGGGCGTACTGGACGAACTCAAGCAGCGGGCCGAGCAGCTCAAGGCCGAGGAGGCGCGCGCCGCCGAGCAGCAGGCCGAGCGCCTGGCGCAGGCGCGCGACGTGCTCTCGCCGACCCTGGCGCGCCTGCATGCCTATCTCGCAGAGCTGGTGCAGCAGCTGGAGGTCGTGCAACCCAAGGTGCCGGTGGATTTTCGAATCCGTGATGTCGGCGTACTGGAGGGCCTGCTGCAGGGCGGTTACCGGGTCTCGCGTGACGGTGACGCGCAGAGTACACAGCGCGTCAGCTTCTCCTGTCTGCTGGAGAGCAGGCGCCATTACCGTTTCGAGCTGAGCATTCCCGGACAGGTCGACAACTGGCTCACGCAGTTACGCGCGCAGGGACTCAAGGTGGATCATGCGCAGGTACTGGAAGAGAACAGCATCGGTCACCGGGTCTGGATCAATATCGCGGGTCACGTACCGGTGCGCTTGCGCTTCGAGGCCGACATCGGCAACGAATCGATTCTGCTGCTGATCCAGAACTACGAAGAGATGGGCGAGTCCCGCCATCGCATCCGCCCGGAACAGATCGATGAGGCCTTTTTCGACGAACTTGGGCGCTACATCCTGCGCAAGCCCAACCGGTTTCTGAAGCTGGAGGTCCCGGCCGAGGTGCGAGACCGCTTACGGCGTCGCATCGAGGAGGACCAGAAACGCAAGCGTGACGAGCTGGGTGGGCCGGTGGGCGCACTCTCGGCGCGTATCCGGTCACTCTTCAAACGGCATTATGTCCTGCAACTGCGTCTGGGTGACAAGACCATCCGTACCGACGACCAGGCGGATGGTCTTGTGCTTGGTAGGGGTGACAACTGCGACCTGGTGGTGAATGCCAGCCATGTGTCCCGGCGTCATGCCCGCATCGAGTGGCGGATGGGGGACTTCGTACTCATCGACGAGAGCCGCAACGGCACCTATGTCACTACCCCCGAGCGGGAAAACGTCCATCTGCGCCGTGACGAGATCGTGCTCGTCGGCAGCGGCATCATCAGCCTCGGTGCGCCCATCGGCGCGGATAGCGAGCACCTGATCCACTATTCGGTCTGACAAGTCGCGTAGGAGCTGCGTTTATGCCCTCTGGGTGCGAGCTGCGATGCCCATGTCTGGTCGCAGTGCTAACCCCGATCGTGCCTTGCGGCGCTCCTACGGGTGCCGATGTTTCGCGTAGGAGCTGCGCAAGCTGCGATACCCATGCTTGGGTGACGTGCCTTCCCCGATCGCGCCTTGCGGGCGCTCCTACGGGTGCCGGTGTTTCGCGTAGGAGCTGCGCAAGCTGCGATCTCCGTACTTTTCCTATCGCGCCTTGCACCCAGAGGGCATAAACAGCGCACCTACGAAGGTTTGCGGCTTGTAACTTTATCACCGCCCTTCGTGCTGGATCGCTTCTTCCGTGCGCTTGTTCATCACGATGATGCTGATGCGCCGGTTGATGGGGTTGTAGGGGTCTGCCTTGTCGAACAGGACGGAAGAGGCCAGGCCGACCACGCGTCCGACCTTGTCCTGCTGCAGGCCGCCGGCGACCAGTTCGCGACGGGCGGCGTTGGCGCGGTCGGCCGAGAGTTCCCAGTTGCCGTAGTTCTCGCCGGGGTAGGGGCGGGCATCGGTATGGCCGGTGATGCTGATGTGGTTGGGTACGTCGTTGATCACCTGGGCGATGTCGTGGAGGATCTCGCGGGTATAGGGCTGCAGGCGGGCGCTGCCCACGGCGAACATGGAACGGTTTTCCTTGTCGACGATCTGGATGCGCAGACCTTCGGGGGTGATGTCCAGCAACAACTGGTCCTTGAAGGGCTGTAGCGCCTGGCTCTTCTCGATGGCGGCCTCAAGCTCGGCCAGCAATTCTTCCAGCCTGCGCTCCTCGGCCTGCTCGGCCAGCTTCTCGATGGTCTCCTCGTCCATGCTCTCCGGGGAGGGCGGTTCGCTGTAAAGCTCCATGGAACCACCGTGGTCGATCATGCTGGTGCTGGCGCCGCCCGGCCCGTCGATGGCATTCGGCGAAGGCCTGGGGCTGGCACCAAAGGTGGGCGACGGATTCTCGAAGTACTCGGAGATGGCGGCCTTCTGCGTCTCGTCGGTGAAGCCCAGGATCCACAGCAGCAGGAAGAAGGCCATCATGGCGGTGGCGAAGTCGGCGAAGGCGATCTTCCACGCGCCGCCGTGGTGGCCGCCCTTCTTGACGACCTTCTTGACGACGATTGGTTGTTTCTTGTCCTCCATCGCTTCCGCCTGAGACTGATCAGCCCCGCTGGCCCTTGAGATGCTCCTCGAGCTCCTGGAAGCTCGGGCGCAGGCCGGAAGCCATGGTCTTGCGACCGAACTCGACGGCTACCTGCGGGCTGTAGCCCTGCACGTTGGCGAGGATGCAGGCCTTGAGGCAGGTGAGGAACCGGGTCTCTTCCTCGGCGCGGCGTTCCAGGGCCGTGCTCATGGGGCCGACGAAGCCGTAGGCCAGCAGGATCCCGAGGAAGGTGCCCACCAGGGCCGCCGCCACCTTGCCCCCGATCTGCTCGATGGGCCCGCCGATGGATTCCATGGTGTTCACGATACCGAGCACAGCAGCCACGATACCGAAGGCGGGCAGGGCATCGGCGACACGCTGCACGGCATGTCCGGGCTCGGCAACTTCGTGGTGATGGATCTCGAGTTCGACATCCATGAGGTTGTCGAGCTCGAAGGAGTTCATGCTGCCGCTGACCACCAGGCGCATGTAGTCGGAGATGAATTCCACGGCATGGTGGTTCTTTAGGATGCGGGGGTACTTCTGGAAGACCGCGCTTTCCTCCGGTTCCTCGATGTCGGATTCGATCCCCATCAGGCCCTCCTTGCGCGCCTTGCTGAAGAGGTCGTACATCAGGCCCAGCAGGTCCATGTAGTCCTGTTTCTTGTAGACGGAGCCACCCAGCAGCGAGGGAATGCCCTTTATGACCTGCATCACCACTTTCATCGAATTGGAGATGATGAAGGCACCCAGTGCGGCACCGCAGATAATGACGATTTCGAAGGGCTGCCAGATGGCCAGCAGTTTTCCTCCGTGAGCCATGAAGCCGCCGAGGACGGACACCATGACGACAATGGCGCCAAGAATCAGGTTCACGAACAGGTTCTCCGTGTTGTTGCGGTCTGTCGTTCCAGCGTCTCGCGGCAGGGCGGTCGCCGGATCAGGGGGCCATGATACCCAAGATTCACGGGCAACGGATACCCGCGATTGGCAGACCGGGCATTCCCGTGTAGCGGTAAAGTTGCATCAAACGTGCGAGATTCGTTCATAATAACCCAGCAGCACCTTCAGTTTTTGCGAGTATCGAGCGCCAGTCCATGTCCGAAGAAGATCTGCAGTCTCGTGTAGAAGACGCCCTGCGTACCGAGCTTCCCATCCTGCCCGAGACGCTTGCCCACATCGAGGCCCTGCGCGCCCGGGACGACATGGCGATGCGCGAGATCGGCCAGGAGCTGCTGCTCGATCCCGGGATGGCCCTCAAGCTGCTGCAGACGGCGAATGCACATCGCCAGCGCCATTTCCACGAGGACGTGGTCGACCTGGACAAGACCGTGATGCTGCTCGGCCTGGAGCGCGTGACCGGCATGGCCCGCGAGCTGCCGACCATCGCGGCGCCACTGGACACCCATGTCCAGACCCAGCTGCGGCGGCTCTACGCCCGTTCCTGGCTGGCCTCGCTCATCTGCGAGGACTGGGCTCGCCACCGGCACGATATCGCCCCCCAGGAGGTGGCGCTGGCCGGCCTCTTCTCTCATATCGGCGGGATCACCCTCTGGCTTCAGTCTCCCGGGCAGATGATGCAGCTCGAGGCGCTGCGTCAAACCCCGGGCGCCACGCCGGAGGAGGCCGAGTATGTGGTGTTTGGCGGCAGTATCGAGTGTTTCGGTCACGCGCTGGCCAGGGCGTACGGCCTGCCGCAGCTTGCAGTGGAGAGCCTGTCCTCCCGCTATGCTCAGGAATCACGCACCCTGGGTGTGATGCTGGCCGCCCAGGTCGCCTACCAGGCCACCCACGGCTGGCAGGCGACGCATTGCCGGGCCCTGCTGGACATGGCCCGGCAGTACCTCGACCTGCCCTGGGAGGCGTTTGTCGAGCGCAGCAACCGGGTGCTGGAGCGTTTCAACCAGCGCGCCGGCCACTACGGCATCCGTCCGCTGGCGCTCCTGGGAGACGAGCCACCTGCCGTTGGCACCGCGCACGAGGCGCCGGCGGCCTTTTGTCTCGCCCCCCGTGGCGATCGTCTGGCCACGGCCGTGGCCACCCTGTCTCGCGGGGAAGGCGAAGCCGGCGGCTATCTGGCACAGGCCCTGGACCTGATGCGCGATGCCCTGGGACTCAACCGCCTGTTCTTTGCCCGCCGGCTCGCCGATGGCACCCTGGCCCCCGAGGCCCTGGTCGGCACGGATTATGAACCCGACTTCAACCACCTGCGGTTCTCCCCGGAGCCGGCCAACCTCTTCAGTGCGCTGATGCAGAAGCCCTCGGCGGTCTGGGTCAACGAGGACAATGCCCGCAAATACTGGGGTCATGTACCTGCCACATTGCGCGCGCTGCTCGACGGGCCCTCCTTCATGGCCATGTCGGTGTTTGTCGATGGCGAACCCTACGGCCTGCTGTATGCCGACCGTCGCAACCCGGCCTGCCGGCTGGATGCGCGCAGCTTCGACACCTTCAAACGCCTGGTGGCCATGCTGGCCCGTCGCCTGGAGCAGCTGCTGCCGGCCGACAGGCGGCCATTCGCCGACTGATGGCGAAGAGGACGGGATCCGGTCTGAAGGGGCGTGGGGCGCAGAGCAACCGCGACGGGCGCTTCGAGTCGCTGGAACACGTGCCCTTCGCCGATGGCTGGGACGGGGCGGAGGAAGACCTCGCCCCCCTGCGCACGGAGCTGATCGAGGATCGGGCGCGCAGCGTGATCACGCACAACGACTCCCCGGATATCCCCTTTCGCCAGTCGATCAACCCCTACCGGGGCTGCGAGCATGGCTGCAGCTACTGCTTCGCCCGACCCAGCCATACCTACCTCGGTCTTTCCGCCGGTCTCGATTTCGAGAGCCGGCTGTTCTACAAGCCCCGGGCGGCCGAGCTGCTGGCAAGTGAGTTGCGCCGTCCCGGCTATCGCTGTGAACCCATTGCCCTGGGCGTGAATACCGATGCCTACCAGCCGGTGGAGCGGCGCCTGCAGATCACCCGGCAGCTGCTCACGGTGATGCGCGACTTCGGCCAGCCGGTTTCCCTCATCACCAAGTCGGCGCTGATCGAACGCGATCTGGACCTGCTGGCGCCCATGGCCGCCGATGGGCTGGCCGAGGTGATGATCTCCATCACCACCCTGGATACAGATCTCGCCCGGCGCATGGAGCCGCGCGCCGCCTCGCCGGTACGGCGCCTGCAGACGATCGCCCGGCTGGCCGGGGCGGGTGTGCCGGTGGGGGTGCTGGTCGCCCCGATCATCCCCGGGCTCACGGATCACGAGATCGAGGCCATCCTGGCGGCGGCGGCAGAGGCCGGGGCGGGGGAGGCGGGCTACGTGATGCTGCGCCTGCCGCATGAGCTGCGTGAACTGTTTCCGGAGTGGCTGGAGGCCCAGGTGCCGCTGCGCGCCGGCCACGTGATGAGCCTGCTGCGCGACCTGCGCGGCGGGCGGGCGAACGACCCGCGCTTCGGCAGTCGCATGCGTGGCGAGGGGCCCCTGGCCGACCTGGTGGCCCAGCGCTTTGCGGTGGCCACCAGGCGCCTGGGACTCAACCGCAGTCAGCGCATCCGCCGGCTCGACTGCACGCGCTTCGCGCCGCCGCCCCAAAGCGGCGACCAGCTCGGGCTGTTCGAATCATGAAGACCCTGCCGGACTACCTGGCGCCAGGGCTCGACATCGTCTCGGTAGGCCTCAATCCGTCCGTGAATGCGGCCCGGGCCGGCTTTTACTTCGCCACGCCCCAGAACCGCTTCTGGCGCGCCCTGAATGCCTCCGGTCTGCCCGCTGCACCCCTTGAACCTGGTGTCGCGGCCATGGAGACCCTGTTCGCGCGCGACCGTATCGGTTTTACCGATGTGGTCAAGCGTCCGACCCGCAGCGGCTCGGCCCTGCGCGCGGCCGATTTTCGTGCCGAGGCGCCGCGCCTGAACGAGAAGCTGCTGGGCTGTGCGCCGCGTATCGTCTGGTTCCATGGCAAGGTGGCCTGGCGACAGTTCCTGGTGCATGCCGGGTATGCGGAGGCGGCCGGTGACTGGGGGGAGCAGGGGGTGCGTATCGGCGAGGCGCGGGTGTTCGTGAGTCCCAACCCGAGTCCGGCCAACGCGCAGTTCTCGCTGGCGGTCATCACCCAGGCCTATCGTGAACTGGCGCGTTTGCGCGAGACACTGACAGGCACTGCATGAAAACGAACACGCCCGCGCGAGGCGGGCGTGTCCGAGGGCGGTAGCCGGCCGGCTCAGCCGCGCTGGTCGATGGGCACATACTCGCGCGCGGCCTCGCCCGTGTAGAGCTGACGCGGACGGCCGATGCGTGATTCCGGGTCCTCCATCATCTCGTTCCAGTGCGAGATCCAGCCCACGGTGCGGGCCAGGGCGAAGATCACGGTGAACATGTTCAGCGGGATGCCCATGGCACGCAGGATGATGCCGGAATAGAAATCGACGTTCGGGTAGAGCTTGCGCTCCTGGAAGTACTCGTCCTCCACGGCGATCCGCTCCAGCTCCAGCGCGATCTCGAACAGTGGCTGATTCTCAGTGCCGAGATGGGCCAGCAGCTCGTGACACATCTTGCGAATGATCTTCGCGCGCGGGTCGTAGTTCTTGTAGATGCGATGCCCGAAGCCCATCAGGCGGAAGGGATCGTCCTTGTCCTTCGCGCGGGCCACGTAGTCCTCGACCTTGCCGCCGGATTCCACGATCTCCTCCAGCATGCGGATCACGGCCTCGTTGGCCCCGCCATGCAGCGGTCCCCACAGCGAGGCGATGCCGGCGGAGACCGCGGCGAAGGGATTTGCCTCGGAGCTGCCGGACAGGCGCACGGTGGAGGTCGAGGCATTCTGTTCGTGATCGGCATGCAGGATCAGGATCAGGTCCATCGCCCTGGTGAAGAGCGGGTCCGGTTTGAAGTCCTCGGTGGGCACCGCGAACATCATGCGCAGGAAGTTCTCGGTGTAGCTCAGCGCGTTGTCCGGGTACATGAAGGGCTGGCCCAGCGAGTACTTGTAGCTCCAGGCCGCGATGGTCGGCATCTTGGCAATCAGGCGATGGGCCGCGATCTCGCGCACGCGCGGGTTGTGCACGTCGCTGGAGTCGGCGTAGAAGGCCGACAGCGCGCCGACCACGCCCACCATGATGGCCATCGGGTGGGCATCGTGGCGGAAGCCGTCGTAGAAGCGGCGTACGGCTTCCTGCACCATAGTGTGCTCGGTGATGATGGTGTCGAACTCGTCGAGCTCCGACTTCGTCGGCATGTGGCCGTAGAGCAGCAGGTAGCAGGTCTCGAGATAGCTGCTCTTTTCGGCGAGCTCCTCGATCGGGTAGCCGCGGTACATCAGCACGCCCTGCTCGCCATCGATGAAGGTGATGGCGCTGCGGCAGCTGGCCGTGGACATGAAGCCCGGATCATAGGTGTAATACCCGAGTTCGCGGGACAGCCCGCGTACGTCGATGGCCGGGGCACCCATGTTACCCCGCAGCACCGGGAGCTCGATCTGCTTGCCGGTGGCGTTGTCGGTCACCGTCACTGTGTCCTTGCCCATCGCTAGACACCTCTGCTTATTCAAGTCTGGTTGACGACGGTCATCCCGGCGCTGCCGGATGCCGGTGGAAAGTGGTATATGCTACCAGAGTAGACCATGAAACGCCCGGTCACGGGCGGTCCGAGAATGACGATGGAGGGTGGATGTCAAAGCCGACCGACGACGAGCTGAAGCAGGCCCTGGCGGAGGCCGCCCGCATGCGCGAGCAGGGGCAGGACCCGCAGCACATCGCCAGGGCGCTGCTCAATCTGCATTACCGCCAGCGCTACCTGGAAGACGTGCTGGTGGCCGCTGAACACTACCTGCGCGGCCAGGGCGAACAGGATCATGCGCGACTGGTGCGGGCCATCGAGCACTATCACGAGGCCGATACGCGGACGACGGGGAGAGACGAGGAGACGGGGTGGCTGGCGTGAAGCCGGGTTCAATCGCCACAGAGGTCAGAGCGCCCATAGAGTAGGCGCGGCGCATCGTTCGGTGTGCAGCTGTGTCAATGGGCCTGTAGGAGCGCCGCAAGGCGCGATTGCCCTACCAGGCGAAGCTGTCGTCCCTGTTCGCGCCTTGCGGCGCTCCTACGAGTCTCCTTCTCTCATGTGGACTGTGTGCCCGCTTTGTGGCGCAAAGACCCTCTGGTACCGCATCCGGCCGGGCTCAGGCGTTGAGCATGGCCTTGATGCCGTTGATCTCGCCCTCGGCCTCCTGCAGTACCTCGATGCGCCCTTCGTCGTTGGCGTCGCCCAGGCCGAGCTTGGCGAAGACGGGCATGTCGTTGAGCGCCGGTAGCTGGGGTTCCATCGGGGTGCCGACCAGGCTGTAGCGACGGGCGGCGAGCACGATGTCGGTATAGTCGGCTGCCTCGCCGGTGTCGCGGCGCCAGTTGCCGGCGGCATCGACCACGCTGGTGATCTCCGGGTCGAAGTTCCAGAATTTCATCACCAGCACGCCGATCGGTGCGCAGAGCTTCCCGATGACGGCATCGAGTTCGTCCGGGGTCGGGTCGAGGCCGGATTTCTCCACGTACTGCAGGATGGGTACACCGCCGATGGCATGGAGCAGGCCGGCCAGCAGGGCGCGTTCCGGGTCGAAGGGCTTGCCGACGCGGCGGGCGATGATGTAGCTCAGCGCCGAGACGTGCACGCTCTGCTCCCAGAGCTGGTGCATGCGTTTCTTGATGGCCGGCGATTTCACCTGGAAGCTCTGGCGCATGGCGATGGTGGTGGCCAGGCTCTGGGTGGTCTTCAGGCCAAGACGCACCAGCGCGTCCTTCACCGTATTGATCTCGCTGCTGCCGCGAAACAGCGGGCTGTTGGCCGCATGCAGGACGGCCCCCGCCACGGCGGCGTCCATCTGGATGATCCTGGCGATCTCCGGGATGCCGGTATCCGGGTCGCTGGCGGCCTCGCGCAGGCGCAGGGCCACTTCCGGCATGGCCGGCAGTTCCAGTTTTTCGGCCTGGTAGGCGGCATAGATCTCGGCGAACACCGCGCTCTCGGTCTCGCTGACCTCGACCTCGGCCTCGACCTCGTAGCCGGACAGGTTCTCGTCGTTGAGCAGCTTGCTGAACAGTGCCTTGTCCACCCGCAGCAGTCTGCCCGTCGTCTCGGCAATGGCGAAGTCATGCTGTCCGCGATCGGAGAAGAGGGGCAGGTTGGCCCGCGGTGTGCCGCCCTCGACCGTGCCGGCGATCTGTCCCTGCGAGGCCATACCGAGCTTGCCCTCGAGCAGGTAGAGCATGTGCGCGGCCTCGTCGCGTGCCGACAGGCGCGCACCTGGTGACAGTTCCTGCACGCTGGCGTTGGCGGCAAGGGCGGAACGGTTGGCTTCGCTCAGTTCCTTGATCGGGATGAGCTGCGGAAAGACGCTGCTGGCCAGTTGTTCGGTCATGGTATCGGGTGCGCTGGTTGTGGTTGTTATTCCGGGCCGGACCCTGCTTGCTCGTGCCGGGTGGTACCCGCAGGTCGTTTATACTACGCGTGGGCCGATTTTCACAGCAAGACGGGGTTTTTCGGCGCGATTGATGCGATCAGCGGGCAGTGCGCCGACGCATCTCGTCACGCTCGAGCATGTACACGCAGCGTTGCACGGCGCGCTCATGCTGTGGGTGCAGTTCGATGAACTGCAGGCCGGCCACGAGTTCGCGCCGTTCCTCGTCGCGCTTGATGAAGCGCACCTCCAGCTGGCAATCGATCACGCCCACGCCCGGCAGGTCCACCGTGCAATGCGGCAACTGCATGCCCTGCTCGATGGGGGCGTTCAGGGGGAAGGATGCGCCCACGCCGCCAATGGAAAGATCGCGCATCTGGCCGGCAGCCAGGGCGGGGTTGTCCTGGTCGCCGACCTTGAGCGGCGCCTGCGTGCCGAGCCCGACGTGAATCCGGTAGTGGTTGCGCTTCTGGCCGTGAAAGATCAGCGAGGGCATTGGAGCGCGATACCAGGCGATGCCGCGTTCCTCGCCGAACTCGCGGATGTCGACCTCGAAGTAGATGCCCACGCCTTTTACCCGCCCGAACACGCTGCAATGGCCGGTCTGGCGCAGCAGCTCGTGCCCTTCACGCGGGGTGAGTTCGTCCAGGGTGATGAGGTCGCGGTCGGTGTCGATGGCGAGCACGGCGCTGTTGTAGGTGGCGTCGTGGCCGGGCAGGCCGATGGTGACCAGGGCGCGGTGTTCGATGAGTTGCTTGACGAGATTGACGATGCGCAGTCGTTCTTCGACGACGTCGGTGTTCTGCTGCAAGGTCAGCCAGACGCCGGACGGGTCTTTCTGATCCATGGTGTTGTCCGTTCCCGGGGGATGCGTCAGGGCCGACGCTCCCGTTATCGTTGTTATGGTGTGTGCCGGTGGTCGGTCCGGCGACGTCAGGCCTCGGCGATGCTGCGGCTGCGGCCGATGCTTCGCGTGTGGCCGTCGGCGCCATAGGTCGACGTGCCGGTGGTCTCCCCGCGCAGCACGTCGAGTGCGAACTGCACCTGGCGCTGACTCAGCTCGACCAGTCCACCGTTGGTCAGGTTCTGAGTCTCGCATTCATGCAGCAGCGCGGCAAGCCGTTGCCAGCTGCGTGCCAGCCCGCCGCTGCCGTCCAGCCGGGCCAGCAGGGCATCGAGGCCCGCGCTGTCGGCCGTCAGGTGCTGCGCCGCCAGCGTCTCGCGCAGCTGCCGGTCGGCCTCGGCGAGTTCGGCCAGCAGCACCTGCTTGTCGGCGAGCAGCCGGCCGAGGTCGTCAGGGGCCTCGGTGGTCACATGGGTGAGGAGGTCGTATTCCCGTGTCAGCAGGGCATGCAGGCGTTCGGCCAGGGCGGTCTGCGCCGAGAGCAGGGCGGTGAGGGTGTCGCGTGGTGAGGAGTGGGAGGCCATGCGGTTGCCCTTAGAGCTCGTCCTCGATACGCATCAGCTGGTCGGCGATGCGGGTGGCGTCGATCTGGTACTCGCCGTTGGCGATGGCGGCGCGCAGGGCCTCCACGCGGTTGTTGTCGACCACCGGCTGCTTGCGGACCTCGGCCTCGAGCTCGCGCAGCTGCTGGGCGGTCTGGGTCAGGGTGACGCGGTCACCGGCGGCGGGCTGGCGGGTCTCGCCCTCGGCCTTGCCGGGCGCCTGGCCTGCCGGTCCCTGGGTGCGGTTGCCGTCGCCGATTCTCGGCGGCTGGCTATTGTTCAAGTCATTGATTTTAATGGACATGGTATTCGGCCTCCTCGATTACGCGGTCCTCACAGGGCAGTGTATCGGCCGCGCCGGTGAAATCTTTAGTAAAAATGTGTCCCGTCTTCGTCGGTCGGTACATGCTGTCGCCTCAAGGGTTCATCCGCACCGTGCCGTCGGCACTCACCACGCCTTCCACCACCCGCTCGGAACGCAGGTTACGCACCCGGATGCGCTCGCCGGCGGCGCCGTCCGACAGGGCCTTGCCGCTGGCACGGATCTCCACCCCCCCGCCGCCGGCCACCAGTGTGACCACCTGGCCGCGGCGGATCAGGTTGGGGGCCTGTACGGAACCGCGATCGATCACATGGCCGGTGGCCAGGGGGCGGCGTACGTCCATGCCCAGCACCTCGTCCAGCGAGGTGAGAAAGCCGCCGGGCAGGCGCGTGATGTCGCGTTCCTCCAGGCGCACGTCCGCCTGGCCGAGTGATTCGCCGCGGGCCAATGGCCGGGCGGCCACGGCCACGTCCGCGTAGATGCGGGCCGTGACCTGGGCGAAGAGGTTCCAGGGCGTGCTGCCGGTGCAGCGGACGCCGATGGTGCTGGTGCCGCCGATGCGCCCGCCGGCCGGCAGATAGGCCTCCAGCGGCACATCGCAGGCCGCCAGGCGCAGGCGCGGGTCCAGCGGGATGGATTCGATCTCGTAGCGGTAGCCCTGTTGTTCCAGATAGGCCGCCGCGTGGTCGCGGGCCGCCTCGCGAATGCTGGCGTGGTCCTGCAGGGCCGAGGCCGGCAGTGGTGCGGCCGGCATCAGCAGGGCGAGCAGGGCCAGGGCACCGGCCAGGCGACGGGAACTTGACGCTTTCCTCCGTACCCGGTCATCGCGCGCGGCGACCGTCGCGGAAATCTTGACGCCTGTCTGCCGCCGGCGATGATTTTCCGCACAGGCGTGCAAGCTCGCGGATTTTCTGGAGGTTTTCTGCATCATCAGGCGACGCTGTCGTGAATTCCGTGTATAAAATGACTGTTCATGGATCGAATCCCCCGTACTGGTTTTGCATCTGGACTTGCAAGTTGCGTGCCGATTCAAGCTTGTGTGGTGGCAGCCGATACAGGGCAACACAGAACAACCAAACGATCCAGGAGCGATGACATGGCAGGCGTACTCGATGGCGTGAACCAGCGTACCCAGCTGGTGGGCCAGAACCGGATGGAGCTGTTGCTCTTCAGGCTGGGCGGCCGGCAGCGCTTCGGCATCAACGTATTCAAGGTGCGCGAGGTCATTCCCTGTCCTGCATTGACCCGGCATCCGAATGCCAGCGCGGTGGTGCGCGGCATGGCCAACATCCGCGGGCAGACGCTGCCGGTGATCGATCTTGCCCAGGCCCTGCGCATGCGGCCGATCGAGAATCCCCGCGAGCACTTCGTCATTCTCACCGAGTTCAACCGCAGCGTGCAGGGCTTCCTCGTGGATGGTGTGGACCGCATCGTCAACATGAACTGGGAAGAGATCAAGCCGCCGCCCAAGGGCATGGAGCACAAGGGCTACATGACGGCCGTCACCCGCGTGGACGATGAGCTGGTGGAGATCGTCGACGTGGAGAAGGTGGTGGCCGAGGTCATCGGCATGAAGATGGAGGTCTCCGACTCCGTGCGCGAGCAGGTGCGCCACGGCGGGCGCGCCAGGCGCCGCGTGCTGGTGGCGGATGATTCCACGGTGGCGATCAACCAGGTTCGGCGCGCGCTCGAACAGGTGGAGATCGAATGCGTGCTGGTGCGCAACGGGCGCGAGGCCCTGGAGCAGCTGCGACGCTGGGCAGAGGCCGGGGACGTGCGCGACGAGATCGACATGCTGGTGTCCGATATCGAGATGCCGGAGATGGACGGCTACACGCTGACCACGGAGATCCGGCGCGACCCGAAGCTCAAGGACCTGCCGGTGATGTTGCATTCCTCGCTCAGCGGCGTGTTCAATACCTCCATGGTGGAAAAGGTGGGGGCCAACTACTGGCTGTCCAAGTTCAAGGCCGACGAGATGGCGCAGACCGTCCTGGACCACGTCCAGGCGGAAGAGGCGGCCGAGTGAGTCGTCCGGTTTCAATCCACGCATGAATTTCCCGGTGTTGTCAGTCGGGGAAGCCGTCCGGTGTCCGTTCCCATGCCAGGAGTTGCCGTGGTAGCCGACAGAACGCTGTCGCCAGAAGAGTACAGGATCTTCCAGGAATTCCTGCAGAAGACCTGCGGCATCGTGCTTGGTGAAAACAAGCACTACCTCGTCACCAGTCGGCTGATCGGCCTGCTGGAGGAGTTCGGCGTGAGTTCGGTGAGCGAGCTGCTGGCGCAGCTGCGTACCGGCCGTGCCTCCGCCCTGCAGGACCGGGTGATCGAGGCCATGACCACCAACGAGACTTTCTGGTTTCGTGACGGCTTCCCCTTCGAGATCTACCGGAACCAGCTCCTGCCCGAGCTGGCGGCGAAGAACGGTTCCAGCGTGAAGATCTGGTGCGCGGCCTGTTCCACCGGTCAGGAGCCGTATTCTCTGAGCATCGCCACCCAGGAATACCTGCAGGCCCAGCCCGGTCGTCTCAAGGCCCCGGTGCAGATCGTCGGCACCGACATCTCGCCAGCGGTGCTGCGCGAGGCGGCCACCGCTCGTTACGATGTCCTCTCCATCGCGCGCGGGCTGTCGCCGGAGCGCAAGCAGCGTTACTTCACCGCCACCCCCGAAGGCCGGTTCGAGGTGCGTCCCGAGATCCGCCAGCGGGTGAGCTTCCGCGCACTCAACCTGCTGCAGAGCTATTCCGCCATGGGGAAGTTCGACATCATCTTCTGCCGCAACGTGCTCATCTACTTCTCAGTCGACCTCAAGCGCGACATCGTCGAACGCCTGGGGCAATGTCTCAATCCCGGCGGCATCCTCTTCCTCGGCGCCTCCGAGTCCATGGCCGGCCTGTCCTCCTCCTTCGAGATGGTGCGCTGCAATCCAGGCGTGATGTACCGGAAAAAATAGTCGCAAGCCGCAAGTTCAACAAAATGGCGGGCAACGTCCGCCACAAACGACTTGCGACTTGTAACTTGCGACTCGCTCCCTAAAGTTTTTCCCATCACGGCCGCTAGTTTGTCTGACACCTGCCTTGCCGCCAGGCGGCGGATTTTTGCCGCTTTGCTTGCCGCCCACATGGCGGACTCTGTCTAACCCCCTGTTTTTTCTCGCATGTCATCCTCTGGCACGGCTCTTGCTGCTGCCCAGTCGAGCCCGACGTTTCCGGTCGGAGGAGAGAACGACATGCGACTGAGCATCGACAACCATTTCGGTATCCACGACGACGCACTCAAGCTGCGTTCGCAGCGCATGGAACTGATGGCATCGAACCTCGCCAACGCCGACACCCCCGGTTACAAGGCCCGCGACATCGATTTTCGCGCTGCACTGAGCGAGGCACAGGCGTCGCAGGGTGTGAACCTGCGTACCACGCATGCCTTGCACATGCCGGTGGCCGATGGCGTGCTCGGGGCCGAGGTCAAGTACCGCGTGCCCACGCAGCCCTCCCTGGACGGCAACACCGTCGACCCGCAGCTCGAGAATGCCGCCTTTGCCGAGAACGCCGCGCGTTACGAGGCGACCATGAGCTTCCTCAACAGCAAGATCAACGGCCTGCGCAGCGTACTGCGGGGAGAGTAATCCATGGCATCGTTTTCCATCTTCGATATCTCCGGCTCGGCCATGAGCGCCCAGTCGGTGCGCCTCAACACGGTGGCCAGCAACATGGCCAACGTCGATGTGGTCAGCCCCACGCCCGAGGGCGCCTACAGGGCCAAGCAGCCGGTATTCCAGGCCGTGCTCGACAGCATGGGTCAGAACACGGGCAAGGTACCGGTACGCGTCACCGGGATTCGCGAGAGTCAGGCCGAGCCCATGCAGGAATACGCGCCCAGTCATCCGCAGGCGAATGCCGAGGGCTACATCTATCGCTCCAACGTGAACGTGGTGGAGCAGATGGCCGACATGATGTCCGCCTCGCGCAATTACCAGACCAACGTGGACGTGCTCAATACCGTGAAGCGGTTGATGCTGAGCACCCTGCGTCTCGGCCAGCAGTAAGGAGTCCTCATGACCAGCATCGACAACAGCCAGCTCTACACCGAACTCGGTTATGCCAACCGCTTGGACGGCGGCAAGAAGGATCGCCTGGGACAGGAGGATTTTCTCAACCTCATGACCGTGCAGCTCGCCAACCAGGACCCCTTCAAGCCGATGGAAAGCGGTGACTTCCTCGGCCAGCTCGCCCAGTTCGGCACCGTGTCCGGGATCGAGGACCTGCAGAAGTCCTTCAGCTCGCTGTCGGGTTCGCTGGCCTCCAACCAGGCGCTGCAGGCGGCCTCGCTGCTGGATCGCGAGGTGCTGGTGCCGGTGCAGTCGGCGCCGACGAATGCCGATGGCACGATCAGCGGTGCGGTGGACGTGCCCTATCCGGCCACCGACGTGGTGGTCGGCATCTACGACCAGGCGGGCCAGGAAGTTCGCCGCATGACGCTGGGTCCGCAGGGTGCCGGCTTTGCCGAATTCACCTGGGATGGTCGCAACAACCGGGGCGAGGTGATGCCTGCCGGTGAATACACGCTGCGCGCCGAGGTGAACTCGGCCGGCAAGACCGAGGCCTCTGATGTGATGGTGGCCGCGCGGGTGGAGAGTGTGTTGATGGATAGCCGGGCCGGCGGACTGTCGCTGGACGTCACCGGACTGGGTAATGTCGCTTTCGCCGATGTGCGAAAGATCGGTTAATCGCGGAGGGTTGAGATATGCCGTTTCAAATCGCACTGAGTGGCCTGAGCGCCGCATCCTCTGACCTCAAGGTCACGGGCAACAACATCGCCAACGCCAGCACCGTCGGCTTCAAGGAGTCGCGTGCCGAGTTCGCCGATGTCTTCGCCGTCTCCTTCGGCGGTATCAGCAACACGGCCATCGGCGGTGGCACGCGCCTGGCGGCCGTCACCCAGCAGTTCACGCAGGGTAACGTCGACCCCACCGGCAACGGCCTGGACATCGCTGTCAACGGCCAGGGCTTCTTCGTCTACAACAACAACGGCGTGAACAACTACAGCCGCAACGGCGCCCTGCAGGTGGACCGTTCCGGCTACCTGGTGGATGCGCAGAACCGTCGCCTGCAGGTGTACGAGGCGCTGGACCCGTCGGGCAGCGTGTTCAATACCGGTACGCTGAGCGATCTGCAGCTTTCCACCAATGCCGGCCAGCCGGCGGCGAGCACGGCCATTAATGCCACGCTGAACCTGCAGGCGGACGATGCCGCCACGGGTGCGGCCGGGGCCGATATCGATCCCGCCGACCCGAACACCTTCAACTACTCCACCTCGGTGACGGTGTACGACTCGCTGGGCATCTCGCATACCGTCAACATGTACTTCCAGAAGACGGCCGCCAACACCTGGGACGTGCGTGCCCAGCTCAACTCGCCGGGTGGTGTGACGACCGATCTGCCGATCGGTGGTAACCAGGAAAGTGCGGTGACCTTCAATGCCGATGGCAGCATCAATACCGGCGGCCTGATCGATTTCGATGCAGTTAACCTGGCCGGTATCACCGGCGCCGATCCGCTGGATCTCGAACTGGATCTCGGCAACAGCACCCAGTATGGCGCGGGCTACAACGTCAGCGCGCTGGTGCAGGACGGCTACACCACCGGCCGCCTGAGCAGCATCGATATCGATGAAGAGGGCGTGGTCTTCGCGCGCTTCACCAATGGCCAGGCCGAGGCCCTGGGCAAGGTGGCGCTGGCCAACTTCTCCAACCCGCAGGGACTGCAGCAGCTGGGTGACAATTCCTGGGGCGAGACCTTCGCCGCCGGTGCACCGCAGCTCGGCGAGGCCGGCTCGGCCAGTTTCGGTCTGATCCAGTCGGGTGGCCTGGAGACCTCCAACGTCGACATCGCCCAGCAGCTGGTCAAGCTCATCACCGCGCAGCGCAACTACCAGGCGAACGCGCAGGTGATCAGCACGGCCGATACGGTCACGCAGACCATCATCAACATCCGCTAGGTCACGAGGTAGCCCACCATGGATCGCATGCTCTATGTCGCGATGTCCGGCGCTCGGGAGACGATGCTGGCGCAGGGCGTCAACGCGCATAACCTCGCCAACATCAGCACCACGGGTTTTCGCAAGGACCTGGAGAGCTTCATGTCCCTGCAGGTGCGCGGTCCGGTGTTCGAGAGTCGCGCCTACGCGCTGGAGCAGGGGCAGGGCGTGGACTTCACGCCCGGACCGATCCAGCAGACGGGGCGCGATCTCGATGTGGCCATTCAGGGTGACGGCTTCATCGCCGTGCAGGCCCCGGATGGCACCGAGGCCTACACCCGTGCCGGCGACCTGCGCGTGAGCAGCGCCGGCATCCTCACCAACGGAGCCGGCCATCCGGTGCTGGGCGAGGGCGGTCCGATCGCCATTCCCGAGTACGAGACGCTTACCATCGGCGCCGATGGCACGATCAGCGTACGCGGTCTCGGTCAGCCCAGCAATGCGCTGGCGGTGGTGGATCGCATCAAGCTGGTGAATCCGCCGCTGGAAGAACTGCAAAAGGGTGAAGACGGCCTGCTGCGCATGGCCGATGGTCAGCCCTTCCCGCCGGATGCCCAGGTGCAGCTGGTGGGTGGTGCGATCGAGGGCAGCAACGTGAACGGCGTGGACGCGATGGTGGACATGATCCAGCTCGCCCGCCAGTACGAGCTGCAGGTGAAGATGATGAAGACGGCCGAACAGATCGACGAGTCGGCCTCGCAACTGATCCGCTTCGGCTAGGACGAGGCAGGGGAGATAACGACATGAATCCTTCGATGTGGGTAGCCAAGACCGGTCTTGATGCGCAGCAGACGCGCATGAACACCATCTCCAACAACCTGGCCAACGTGAATACCACCGGCTTCAAGCGCGACCGCGCGGTATTCCAGGACCTGATCTACCAGAACATCCGCCAGGTCGGCGCGCAGAACACGCAGGACACCCAGCTGCCCACCGGGCTTGCGCTGGGCACCGGCGTGCGCACCGTCGCCACCGAGAAGCTGCATACCCAGGGCAACCTCACCCAGACCGGCAACTCGCTGGACCTGGCCATCTCCGGGCGCGGTTTCTTCCAGATCCTGATGCCCGACGGCAACATCGCCTACACGCGCGATGGTTCCTTCCAGCTGAATGCCGATGGCCAGATGGTCACCTCCAACGGCTACCAGCTGGAGCCGGCCATCAACGTGCCGCAGGGTGCGCAGACCATCACCATCGGCGAGGACGGCATCGTCACCGTGCAGATCGCCGGCGACAACGCGCCGGCCCAGATCGGCCAGGTGCAGATCAGCGACTTCATCAACCCCTCCGGCCTGCAGCCCATCGGCAACAACCTGTTCCTGGAAACCGCTGCCAGTGGCGCCCCGCAGACCGGCAACCCCAACATAAACGGTCTGGGTGCGGTGAATCAGGGCATGCTGGAGACCTCGAACGTGAACGTGGTGGAAGAACTGGTGAACATGATCGAGACGCAGCGCGCCTACGAGATGAATTCCAAGGCCATCTCCACCGCCGACCAGATGCTGCAGTTCATCAACCAGACCATCTAGGCCTGACCATCCAGGCATGCACTGAGGCCATAACGATGAAACCCTTCGCCCTACTCCTGCTGCCCCTGGCCCTGCTGGCCAGCGGCTGCTCCACCATGAACGCGCGCATGGACGAGCCCAAGCTGTCGCGTCCGCAGGTGGCCGAACAGCCGGCGCCGGAGGCGAACGGTTCCATCTATCAGGCCCGGCAGTCCATGTTCCTCTACGAGGATGCGCGCGCCCGCAACGTGGGCGACATCCTCACCGTGGTGCTGGTGGAACGCACCCAGGCAAGCAAGTCGGCCAGCACCTCCACCTCCAAGGATTCCTCGGTGGGCATGGCCGCGCCGAGCATCTTCGGCGAGCCGATCACGCGCAATGGCCGGGCCATCCTCAGCGCCGACATCGAGGGCTCGCGCAGCTTCGACGGCGAGGGCGGCAGCAGCCAGCGCAACCAGCTCGACGGCGCCATCACCGTGGTCGTGGTGGACGTGCTGCCCAACGGCAACCTGGTCGTCGAAGGCGAGAAGTGGATCGGCATCAACCAGGGCGAGGAACAGATCAAGGTCACGGGCGTGGTGCGTCCGCAGGACATCCAGAACGACAACAGCGTGATCTCCACCAAGCTCGGCAATGCCAACATCGCCTATCGCGGCAAGGGCGCACTCGCCGATGCCAACGCGCAGGGCTGGCTGTCGCGCTTCTTCAACAGCCCCATCTGGCCCTTCTGAGGCGGAACCCGACATGAACGCAACGCTACGCATCATCACGCTCTGCCTGCTGCTGATCGGCGCTGGCGCCGCCCAGGCCGAACGCATCAAGGACCTGGCCAGCGTGGCCGGGGTACGCAGCAACCAGCTGGTCGGTTACGGCCTGGTGGTCGGCCTCGACGGTACCGGCGACCAGACCACCCAGGCGCCGTTCACCACGCAGAGCCTGCAGAACATGCTGCAGCAGCTCGGTATTACGCTGCCGCCGGGCAGCAACCCGCAGCTCAAGAACGTCGCCGCGGTGATGGTCACGGCCGACCTGCCGCCCTTCGTCAAGCCGGGCCAGACCATCGACATCACCGTCTCCTCCATCGCCAATGCCAAGAGCCTGCGTGGCGGCACCCTGGTGCTCACACCGCTCAAGGGGGCCGACGGGCAGGTCTATGCCGTGGCCCAGGGCAACCTGGTGGTGAGCGGCTTCGGCGCGGAAGGCGCCGACGGTTCCAGCATCTCGGTCAACATCAAGAGCGCAGGCCGCATCCCCAATGGCGCCACGGTGGAGCGCGCCGTGCCCAGCGCCTTCAGCCAGGGCGACAGCCTGGTGCTCAACCTGCATCAGCCGGACTTCACCACCGCGCACCGCCTGGTGGATGCCATCAACGAGACCATGGGGCAGGGCACGGCCCAGGCCCTGGACGGCGCCTCGGTGCGGGTGCTCGCACCGCAGGACAGTTCGCAGCGCGTCTCCTATGTCTCCATGCTGGAGAACCTCGAACTGCAGCCGGGCGATGCGCCCGCGCGCGTCATCGTCAACTCGCGTACCGGCACCGTGGTCATCGGCAGCAACGTGCGCGTGATGCCGGCGGCCATCTCCCACGGCAGCCTCACCGTCACCATCTCCGAGAGCCTCGGTGTCAGTCAGCCCGGTCCGCTCGCCGGCGGCGAGACGGCGGTGGTGCCGCAGTCGCAGGTGGAGATCGCCGAGGAAGACAACCGCATGTTCCTGTTCCAGCCGGGTGTCACCCTGGATGAGATCGTGCGCGCCGTGAACCAGGTGGGGGCCGCACCGGGCGACCTCGCGGCCATCCTCGAGGCCCTCAAGCAGGCCGGTGCCCTGCGCGCGGAGCTGGTGGTGATCTAGTGGTCGCGGACTTCCAGGCAGCGCAGAACTACACCGACCTTGGCGGCCTGGCCGCGCTCAAGGCCGGTGCGCGCGAGCGCAGCCCGGAGGCCCTGCGCGAAACGGCACGCCAGTTCGAGGCGCTGTTTCTGCAGATGATGCTGCAGTCCATGCGCGAGGCGGCCGGCAGCATCGGCGGCGAGGACAAGCTGCTCGACAACGACCAGGTGCAGCTCTACCAGGAGATGTACGACAAGCAGATCGGGCTCAGGCTCGCCCAGGGCGGCGGTATCGGCCTGGCCGACGTGATCTACCGCCAGCTGGGCGGCGAGGCCGCCGGGGCTGGCAATGCACCGGGCGCGCCGATGGCCGACGCCCGGGCCGTACCGGCGCGCACGGCCATGCCGGGCTTCGCCCAGCGCCTGGCCGTGCTCGGCGCCGGGCAGCCGGCCGCGGCCACGCCGTCGGCCGCCCCGGTGTCCCCGGCGGTCACGGCCGACTGGCAGCCGCAGGATGCGCAGCAGTTCGTGGCCGACGTCTGGCCACATGCGCAGCGTGCGGCCCAGGCCCTGGGCGTGGCACCCGAGGTGCTGGTGGCCCAGGCGGCACTGGAATCCGGCTGGGGCCGGCACCAGATCCGCCATGCCGATGGTGCGGCCAGCTTCAACCTGTTCGGTATCAAGGCCGACGGTCGCTGGGCTGGCGAACGGGTGGGCGTCTCCACCCTGGAATACGTTGACGGCGTGGCCGAGCGTCAGCGTGCCGAGTTCCGCAGCTACGGCAGCCTGGGAGAGGCCTTCGACGACTATGCCCGCTTCATCCAGGACAACCCGCGCTACGGCGAGGCCCTGAGCCGCGCCACCGATGCCCGCGGCTACGTGGAGGGGCTGGCCCGCGCCGGCTATGCCACCGATCCGCGCTATGCCGAGAAGATCCTCGGCATCCTCGAGCGCCCCGAGTTCGCCGCCCGCGTGGCGGCCGTGACGGATACCCCGCTCAAGTCTGCGGGCCAGCCGCCGCTAACCTGATCCAGTGAGGGTTTACGCATGCGATCGCAACCCATGATGACAGGCATCCGGCAGGAGGAGGACAGCCATGGCTGACCTCTTCGGCATCGGCACGTCTGCGCTCAGCGCCTTCCAGCGCGCGCTGGCCACCACCGGCCACAACATCAGCAACGTCAACACCGACAGCTACAGCCGGCAGCGCGTGGAGCTGATCAACCGGCCGGGCAATGCCGCCGGCAACGGCTTCATCGGCACGGGCGTGGATTCCAGCACCGTGCGCCGCATGTTCGACCAGTTCGTGCAGCAGAACCTGGTACAGGGACATTCGGCCTACGAACAGCAGCAGATGCTTTACAGCATGGCCAGCCAGGTCGACAGCCTGCTGGCCGATCCGGATACCGGCCTGTCCACCGGGCTGCAGAACTTCTTCGGCACCCTGCACGAACTCGCCGACGATCCGACCTCCACGGCCGCGCGCCAGCTCGTGCTCACCGAGGGCGAGACGCTCGCCAACCGCTTCAACTACCTCTACGACCAGCTGGAGCAGTTGCGCAGCCGCGCCAACAATCAGATCCGCACCACGGTGGACGAGATCAACGGCATTGCCGCGTCCATCGCCGACGTGAACCGCACCATCGGCGATGCCTATGCCGCCGGTGGCGGTCAGCCGCCGAACGACCTGCTGGACAAGCGCGACGCACTGGTCACGCAGCTCGCCAAACTGGTTTCGGTGCAGACCTTCGAGCAGGACAACGGCGCGCTCAATGTCTTCATCGGCAACGGCCAGGCCCTGGTGGTCAATGCCGAGGCGCGCCAGCTCGGCGCCGGCCCGCTCGGCCCGGACATCAACCAGCTCGACATCGGCGTGGCCTCCGGCGGCGCCACCATCGACATCACCGACTTCATCAGCGGCGGCCGCCTGGGTGGCCTGCTCGAGTACCGCGACAGCGTGCTCGACCCGACCGAGAATGCCATCGGCCGCGTGGCCATCGGCCTGGCCAGCGTGTTCAACGAGCAGCACCAGAAGGGCATGGACCTGGACGGCGACCTCGGCCAGGCCTTCTTCACCGTTCCCACTGCCACCGTGCTGCCGGATACCGGTAATGGCTCGACGCTGAACGTGACCATCGCCGACGTCAGCCGGCTGACCACGGATGACTACGAGCTGCGTTTCGATGGCGCCAACTGGAACCTCACGCGCCAGAGCGACGGCCAGCCCGTGGCCATGACCGGCACCGGCACGGCCGCCGATCCGTTCCTGGTCGACGGCCTGGCGATGGAGGTGGGCGGTGCACCCGCCGCGGGGGATGTGTACGTCATCCGCCCGACCCGTGCCGGCGCCCGCCAGCTCGACACCCTGCTGACCAACGTGCGAGACATCGCCGCCGCCTACCCGGTGCAGGGGCAGGCCGACATCGGCAATACCGGCAGCGCCACGATCGATGGCTTCGAGATCCTGGACGCCACGGACCCGAACCTGCGCACCGCCGTCACGCTGACCTATGACGCGGGCACCGGTGAATTCTCGGATGGCACCAACACCTATCCCTATACCAGCGGCGGCAACATCGACATCAACGGCTGGCGGGTGAGAATCACCGGCACGCCGCAGGACGGCGACGTCTTTAGCTTCACCGACAACACCGGCGGGGTGGGCGACAACCGCAACGCCCTGGCCCTGGTGGCGCTGCAGAACACCAACACCCTGGGGGCCAATGCCACCGGAACGCCCTCGGCCTCCTTCGGCGAGGCCTATAACGAACTGGTGAGTGACGTCGGCACCCGGACGCGCAGCGCCGAGATCGCCAGCAACGCCCAGAAGGGCCTGCTGGACCAGGCCCAGTCACGGCGCGAGGCCGTCTCGGGCGTGAACCTCGACGAGGAGGCCGCCAACCTGCTGCGTTTCCAGCAGGCCTACCAGGCGGCCGCACAGATCATCAGCATCGCCAATCAGAACTTCCAGACGCTCATCACTGCGGTAGGTCGATAGCCATGCGCGTATCCACCAATGAAATCTTCCGTCTGGCCACCAATGGCGTCCTCGACCAGCAGGGCGCGATCACCCAGACGCAGCAGCAGCTCTCCAGCGGCAAGCGCATCGTGCAGCCCTCGGATGACCCCACCGGCGCCACCCAGGCGCTGGAACTGCGCACCGCGATTGCCACCACCCAGCAGTACGAGCGCAATGCCGAACTGGTGCGCTCGCGCCTGGCCCAGGAGGAGAACACCCTGACCTCCGCGGTGGGCAACCTGCAGCGGGTACGCGAACTCATCGTGCAGGCCAACAACGACTCGCAGACCAGCGAGTCGCGCAAGTCGCTCGCCTCCGAGGTACGCCAGGCGCTGGACGCCATGCTCGAGCTGGCCAATACCCGCGATGCCAATGGCGAATACATCTTCGCCGGCTTCAGGTCCCAGACCGAGCCCTTCGCACTCGATGGCGCCGGCGGGGCGAACTACTACGGCGACGACGGCCAGCGCATGCTGCAGGTGAGCGCGGTGCGCCAGATCCCCATCAGCGATTCCGGCACGCGCGTGTTCCGCGACATCCAGAACGGCAACGGCGTCTTCCGCACGCAGGACGACCCGGCCAACGCCGGTACCGGCATCATCAGCGGGGGCTCGTTGACCGACCCCGGCACCTATGTGCCGGACGACTACACCATCAGCTTTACCGAGACACCGACGGGGCTCGAATACAGCATCACCGGTGTGGTCAGCGGGGCCGTGGTCAGCAATGTGCCGTTCGTCGAAGGCGCCGATCTCGGCATCCCGGGCATCCAGCTCAGCATCGAGGGCACGCCCGCCGACGGCGACAGCTTCAGCGTCACGCCCAGCCAGCGCCAGGACATCTTCACCACCTACCAGACCCTGATCGCCGACCTGGAGACCACGCGCGGGAACAGCGCCGATCTGGCCGAGTTCCACAACGCCATGAACCGCGCGCTGGGCGACATCGACCAGGCCCTGGGCAACCTCATCGACGTGCGTTCCACCATCGGCTCGCGCCTCAACGCCGTCGACGCCCAGACCGACATCAACGAAAACCAGATCCTCAGCCTGCAGAAGACCCTCTCCGGCGTCGAAGACCTCGACTACGCCGAGGCCATCAGCCGCTTCCAGCAGCAGCTCGTCACCCTGCAGGCCGCCCAGCAGTCCTTCGTGAAGATCCAGGGGCTGTCGCTGTTCAATTTCATCCGTTAACCCGGAAAAGTCTCTGCGCCACAGAGGACACAGAGGCCACAGAGAAAAACGGAGGTTCGTAGGAGCGCTGCAAGGCGCGATGCCCATGCATGACAACGTGCCACCCTTGTCGCGGCTCGCACCGCTCCTACGCGAACGAGTGCAGCGGTTCATAGGGCGGCCCGCGGCCGCCGTGCCGGTGGTTAGGGGAAGACCCATGCGCCACAGAGGCCACAGAGAAAAACGGTGGTTCGTAGGAGCGCTGCAAGGCGCGATCAAGGATGGCAAACAAGCCAGGCATGGGCATCGCGGCTTTCGCCGCTCCTACGCGAACGAGCGCAGCGGTCCATAGGGCGGCCCACGGCCGCCGTGCCGGTGGCAGGCAGGACTGTCCAATGCGCCACAGAGGCCACAGAGGCCACAGAGGAAAACGGTGGTTCGTAGGAGCGCTGCAAGGCGCGATCAAGGATGGCAGACAAGCCAAGCATGGGCATCGCGGCTTTCGCCGCTCCTACGCGAACGAGCGCAGCGGTCCATAGGGCGGCCCACGGCCGCCGTGCCGGTGGCAGGCAGGACTGTCCAATGCGCCACAGAGGCCACAGAGGCCACAGAGGAAAACGGTGGTTCGTAGGAGCGCTGCAAGGCGCGATCAAGGATGGCAGACAAGCCAAGCATGGGCATCGCGGCTTTCGCCGCTCCTACGCGAACGAGTGTAGCGGTTCATAGGGCGGCCCACGGCCGCCGTGCCGGTGGCAGGCAGGAAGGTCCAATGCGCCACAGAGGACACAGAGCAGGCCCGGCACCGTAGGAGCCGAGCCCCCTCGGCGATAACACCCATGCCGGCTGCATCCCCCATCGGCCAGGGGGCTGGCCTCCTACATTTCCATGCCAAACACCGGCATTGTGGGAGCCGAGCCCCCTCGGCGATAACGTCTTCCCGATCTCCTCTGTGTACTCTGTGCCCTCTGTGGCTGAATCAAGCCTTCCCCGGGCCGGCGGGCATGGCCCGCCCTATGAAGGAAATTCACGGATAATCAACAACCTGCGATTTATCCGCCCCGCGAAAATTTTTTCAACAAACCCCTAAAGATCCCCCAAACCCCGCCGATAAACTCCTCGAAGGCGGTAGAAACCTGCCGCCAGGCATGAACGGTTCACCGTCTTTGTTTGGCGGTAGGAAACTTTACGAGGAGTACCATCATGGCACAGGTCATCAACACCAATATTCTCTCGCTGACCGCTCAGCGTAATCTGAACAACTCGCAGGGCGCCCTGGCGACCTCGCTGGAACGTCTGTCCTCCGGTCTGCGCATCAACAGCGCGAAGGACGACGCCGCCGGCCTCGCCATTGCCGAGCGTTTCACCACCCAGATCCGTGGCCTGAACCAGGCCATTCGTAACGCCAACGACGGCATCTCCTTCGCCCAGACGGGTGAGGGCGCACTGTCCACCATCGGTGGCAACCTGCAGCGTATCCGTGAACTGGCGGTGCAGTCGATCAACGACACCAACTCGTCCTCGGATCGTCAGGCACTGAACAACGAAGTCAGCCAGCTCATCGCTGATGTTAACCGTGTGGCCAACTCCACCCAGTTCAACGGGCAGAATGTGCTCGATGGTTCGCTGAGCAACCTGACCTTCCAGGTCGGTGCCAATCAGAACCAGACTATTCAGGTTGATGGTGTGGATGCACGCGGTTCTCAGTTGGGTGCGCGTATCTCGACGAGTGGTTCATTTACGAGTACCGCTATTGCTGCTGCAACCAATGATTTTTCTCTGAACGGGATCACCATTGATCTTTCTTCCGCGACCACTACGAATGATGTCGTCAATGCCGTAAATGCCGTTCAGGCGGATACCGGTGTCCAGGCATTGAAGGCTACCTCAGTTGATACTGGTGAGCTTGCAGTTACTACAACTGGTGTTGTTTCTATAAATAGTGTTCAGGTCAACGTAGATAGTCTTGATATAACTGCAACGGTTGATGCAATTAACGCAGTTACCAACCAGACTGGTGTTACTGCGAGAGCAGAAGGCGCTGGTATCGCTCTCAGCAATAACGATGGCAGTGATATTGTCATCGACAACACAGGTACTGGTCAGTTGGGTGGTGTAGCCACAAGTGAAACTTATCAGGCCGGTGTCGTCCTGGCCGGTGCGGTAGCAGATGGTGCGTTTACTGCAGCCAACGGTGGTCTCACTGATGTTGCAGGGACCCTCTTTGGTGCGGCTACGCAGACCGATAACACCCTGAACCAGGTGGATGTTCTCACGGGTACCAATGCCAACGATGCACTGCTGACCCTGGACTTCGCCCTGCAGCAGGTCACCGGCCTGCGTGCCGAGCTGGGTGCGGTGCAGATCCGCTTCGAGTCCACCATCGCCAACCTGTCGGTTGCTTCGGAGAACCTGTCCGCTGCCCGCAGCCGTATCCAGGATGCGGACTTCGCGGCCGAGACGGCGGAGCTGACCCGTGCGCAGATCGTCCAGCAGGCGGGCATCTCGGTGCTGTCGCAGGCCAATGCCCAGCCGCAGAACGTGCTGGCCCTGCTGCAGTAACGGCGGATCTAACCTGGTAGGTTAGTGATGTAAGCTGCGAGACAGCGGAGCGGAACGATCCCGGGGCAACCCGGGATCGCCTCGCGCCGGGTCTCACCAGAGGTGAGCATCATGAAGGAAGTCATCACACAGCAGATTACCGTTGGCATGACGGGTTCGACTGCCTCGCAGGCCTCGGGCAACCGCCCGGCGGCACGCGAGGTTTCGTCGTTGCCCGGCACGCAGGCAACGGGCGGCAATCCGTCGCCGCGCGAGGGGCAAGGCGTTTCCGCCGAGCAGGTCTCGCAGGCGGTGAGCGATCTCAACGACTATGTTCAGTCGGTGGGGCGCGACCTCCAGTTTCAGGTCGACGAGGACAGTGGCCGGAGCATCATCCGGGTGCTGGATTCGCAGACCCAGGAGGTGATTCGCCAGATTCCGTCGGAAGAGGCGCTGGCCCTGGCCCGCACCCTCAGCCAGACGGAATCGCTCAGCAGCATGGGCTTCAAGGTCGAGGCCTGAGTCTGGCCAGATATTTGGCATGAAGCCTGCAAAGGCAAACCAGTCATTCACATGGGTTGCATAAGGTTATGGCGGGAATTGCATCACTGGGCGTAGGTTCCGGGCTGGATCTCAACTCGCTGGTACAGGGGTTGCTGGCCGCGGAGCGTGACCCGGTCGTGAACCGGCTGGATCGCCAGGAAGCGAAGCTGCAGGCGCAGCTTTCCGCCTACGGTAGCCTGAGGAGCGGCCTGTCCGGTCTTCAGGATGCCCTTACAGCGCTGGGCGAGGTGGGTACGGGCCGTACCGCCTCGTCGAGCAACACCCAGGCCCTGTCGGTGAAGGCGGATGACACCGCGCCGACCGGGACCTACAGCGTGCAGATCACCGAGCTGGCCGAGGCCGCCTCGCTGGCCAGTGGCGGCTTTGCCGATCCGGCCGATGTGGCCGGGGCCGGCAGCCTGACGCTGGATTTCGGTGACGGGCGTTCGGAAACGCTCGATTTCACCGACGCCAACACCTCCTTCGAATCCATCCGCGACGCGATCAACGACGCGGACATCGGCGTGAACGCGGTGATCGTGAACGACGGCAGCAGCTACCGGCTGATGCTGACCTCCACCGAGACCGGGCTGGACAACGCCGTCAGTGCCTCGGTGTCGGGCTTTACCGATGCCGGCATGACCGGCGGCTTTACCGTGGCCACCGCGGCAAAGGATGCCCAGCTCTCCGTCAACGGCCTGGCCGTGACCAGCGCCACCAACACCGTTTCCGACGTGATCCCGGGCGTGACCCTCACGCTCAAGGACAAGACCGACGGCACTGCGGCCGCGGTGACCGTGAGCCTCAACAAGGGCGCGGTGAGTTCGGCGGTGGACAAGTTCGTGAAGGCCTACAACGAACTCTCCGATCAGCTGGGCAAGCTCACGAACTACAATGCAGATACCGGCCAGGCGGCCATCCTGGTGGGCGACAGCACGGCACGCGGCCTGCAGTCGCGGCTCTCCGGTGCCCTGATCGGCCGGGTGGAGTCCACTAGCCAGGCCTTCGACAACCTGGTGGAGCTGGGTATCACCACCGGCGCCGACGGCAAGCTGAAGTTCGATTCCACGGCGCTGGGCACGGCGCTGGACGAGGACTTTGCCGGCGTGGTGGACCTGGTCAACAACTTCGCCACCGGGCTCGAGGAGCAGGTGGGTTCCTACCTGGGTGACGAAGGCCTGCTGAACGCCCGCACCGACGGTATCCAGGCGCGCATCGACGACATCGGCGAGCAGCGCGTGCAGCTGGATTACCGCCTGCAGCAGATCGAGGCGCGCTACGTGAAGCAGTTCACCGCGCTGGACACCCTGGTCGCACAGCTCAACCAGACCAGCACCTATCTCACCTCGCAGCTGGCCAATATTCCGGTACCGGGGCAGAGCAGGAAGTAACGCTAATCCGCCCTCCGTTCAACGGGTGGCGGTTCTGACAGAACGGCGAGAGGACGCAACATGAACTACAGCACCCGCAGCAATGCCCTCAACCAGTACCGCCAGGTGAACGTGCACGGCAGCGTGCCCGAGGCCTCGCCGTACCAGCTGGTGCAGCTGCTGTTCCAGGGCGGTCTCGACCGCCTCGCCACGGCCAAGGCCTGCATCGCCGAAAACGACATCGCGGCCAAGGCACGGAACATCACCAAGGCGCTGAACATCATCGGCGAGCTGCGCGGCAGCCTCGATCTCGAGGTGGGCGGCGAGCTGGCGGCCAACCTCGACAACCTCTACGAGTACATGGGCCGCCGCCTGGTGGAGGCCAACCTGCACAGCGACGTGGCCATTCTCAACGAGGTGTCCTCGCTGCTCGGAGAGATCAAGAGCGCCTGGGAGGCCATCCCGGCCGACCAGCGCGAGCCGCGCCGCTAGGTCGTACCGCCGGTTTGCCCACCCCCGCCGACCAGCTCACCCGGGCCCTGGCCCAGACCCGCGACATGCTCGCGGCCGCCGGGGCGGGGGAGTGGGACACCCTCACCCGCCTGCAGGCCGAGCGCGATCCCCTGATCCGCGAGGCCCTGGCCGCCCCCGAGATCCTCGGCCCTGCCGAACAGGCCCTGGCGGAGGAACTCCTCGCCCTCAACCGCCAGCTCGAAGACCAGACCCGCCAGGCCCTCGACACCCAGGGCGACGCCACCCGGGAAATCATGCGCGGCCGACGGGCAATGGACGCCTACGGGCGCTACGGCGGTTCGTAGGCGCGCCGTTTATGCCCTCTGGGTGCAAGGCGCGATGCCCATGCGAGGCCTGGCTGCCACCCCATGATCGCGCCTCGCAGCGCTCCTACGAACCCCCGTCTTTCTCTGTGCCCTCTGTGCCCTCTGTGGCGTATAGACTTGTGATTTGTGACTTGCGACTTTTAACCTGCGACCCTGATGACTCCGCTCGATAACGGCCTGCTGCTCTCCGCCTCCCTGCGCCTCGGCCTGCAGGTGATCGATGCCTTGCCGCCGGTGGCCGAACGCGAGGCCCTGGCGCGGCAGAACGAGCGGGTCTTGCGCGGCCTGCTGGCGCTGGAGGAGTCGCCGGAACGGGGCGAGGACGAGGAGGGGCTGCACCCGGAGCTGCAGCGGCTGGACCTGAAGCTCGGGTTGCTCATGGAACTGGTGGGCGAGCTGCTGGGCCGGGAGCTGGAGCTCCCCCCATTCCACGCCCTGCGCTTCAACGCCCACGGCCTGGCCTGCGAGCTGGACACCGCACCGCCGCCATCCGGCAGCTTGCTGGCGCTGGAACTCTACCTGCACGACAGCCTGCCCCGGCCCCTGCGCCTCTACGGCGAGGTGCTGCCCCACAGCCCGGGCCCCGACAACCTCCTCGTCGCCTTCCGCGACCTGCCCGACACCCTGGCCGACCTCATCGAAAAACACATCTTCCGCCAGCACCGCCGCGAGATAGCGCGACGGCGTGAGGGGAGGTGATAGGCGCCAGGCCGAAAGTCTATGCGCCACAGAGGGCACATAGCTCACAGAGGTGATCGGGGGAGGGGTTTAACTCTGTGCCCTCTGTGTGCTCTGTGGCCAAACCATCTCCTTAATCGCCTCTCGACCATGTAGGAGGCCAGCCCCCTGGCCGATGGGGGCATATCCGGCTGGGCGTCATCGCCGAGAGGGCTCGGCTCCTACGGGCGCCAGACCGGCTCTGTGCCCTCTGTGGCTCATCCCCGCGTCGTGCCCGGTGCCTGTGCGGGCGGTGGGGTTCGTTTTTCGTCCATCCAGTCTTCGTGCGCATGTCGAACGCGGATGATGAAGGGTGACCTGGTTTCATCGACGATGTAGATCACCAGGTGTGCGCCAAATGGGTAAACGCGTACGGGAGGGGTGATTTCCTGGCGCTCTCTGGCGGCATAGGGGTTTTCGGCGAGGAAAGTGAAACACTCGGCGAGTGCATCATGGTAGGCCTCGGCCTGGCGCAGACCGAAGCGGCGCGCGCCCTGATGAAAATCTCCAGGATGTCGTCTTCCGCCTTTCGGCTTAGCTGGTATCCCATCCCTGGGCATTCCTCAGATCAGTTCGCGGGCGGCCTGTTTGAGTGCATCCATGGAACGATCACCGGGGCCGCTCTGGAGCCCTTCGGTGATCAGGGCCTGCATCTGTGCAATCTTCGCTGCCTGATCCTGGTCGCGCCGGATCAGGTCGCGGACATAGTCGCTGGCGTTGCTGTAACGCCCGGACTTCGCCTGCCGCTCGACCCAGTTTTTCATCGCATCGGGCAGCGAGATATTCATGGTTGCCATGGTTTACGACCTCCTGGGGATGAATATTGGCAGGATATGGCAAAGATTGCCATGACTGGGAGGCAGGGAAGGCGCGCAACGCCCGGTTTCTCACTTGCGGCGGCCATGGGCCGCCCTATGTTTTTCCACCACAGAGGGTACAGAGAACACAGAGGTGATCGTGAGAGGGATTCAACTCTGTGCCCTCTGTGTGCTCTGTGGCCAAACCATCTTCTTATCGCCTCTGGCCCATGAAGGAGGCCAGCCCTCTGGCCGATGAGGGGCATCCGGCTGGACGTCATCGCCGAGAGGGCTCGGCCTACGAGCCCCAGACCTGCTCTGTGCCCTCTGGATGCTAGCCGCGATGCCCATGTCGGGCCTGGGTGCCATCCCTTGATCGCGCCTTGCAGCGCTACGAAGCCCCCGTCTTTCTCTGTGTTCTCTGTGCCCTCTGTGGCGCATCGACTTTCACCACGCCAGGTGTCCTACGCCTCACTAACACGCATGCCGCATACATCAATAAACCGCTTATTGTGAAAAATTGTGAAGTTCATCATGTAACGGTTGTCAAAAACGTGACGCCTCCCTAGCCTAGGCCTTGAAGAACACGAACGAGCCGGATTTCTGGCGCCAACCCGGCGTCCCGGCCGCCAGATATCCCGTCGGAAATGACGAAACACACACAGGCAAGGGAGCTTGCCGAGTCTGGCATGGGCATCCCCCGGTAGAGGGGAGCAGAACAAAGACCCGGGAGTGAGGATTTGGCGTGAATTCATTGCAAGCTTCCCGTGTGCTGGTGATCGACAACGATACCGAGCGGGCCCTGGCCCTGCGTGCCGTGCTGGAGTTCGTCCACTGCGAGGCGGTGGTGACCAGGGCCGACGGCTGGCAGGGCGGGGCGGCCGACCCGGACGACTACCTCATGGCCTTCGTCGGCGATTGTGGTGCCGAAGAGGACCTGCAGCAGACGGTGCAGGCGTTGTCGCGCTGGGGCGCGGACCTGCCACTGTGTACCGTCAAGGAACAGGTCGGCCAGCTGCCCGTCGAAATGCAGGACCGCCGCATCTGCTGCACCCCGGAATACCCCTTTCGTTACGCCGATCTCACCCAGTGCCTGCAGCAGGCGCGGGTGATGCGCGAGCGCCTGCAGGCGGGGCGCGACCCCGAGCTGTTCCGCGTGCTGGTGGGCGTGAGCCCGGCCATCGACGGTGTGCGCTCCTTCATCGAGCGCGTGGCGCGTACCGACGCCACGGTGCTGGTGCAGGGCGAGACCGGCACCGGCAAGGAGGTGGTGGCGCGCAACATCCACTATCACTCCGATCGCCGCGACAAGCCCTTCGTCGCCGTGAACTGCGGCGCCATCCCCCCGGACCTGCTGGAGAGCGAGCTCTTCGGCCACGAGAAGGGGGCCTTCACCGGCGCCATCAGCGCCCGCCAGGGCCGCTTCGAGCTGGCCGAGGGGGGCACGCTGTTCCTGGACGAGATCGGCGACATGCCGCTGATGATGCAGGTGAAGATCCTGCGTGTGCTGCAGGAACGCACCTTCGAGCGCGTGGGCAGCAACAAGAGCATGAAGACCAACGTGCGCATCGTCGCCGCCACGCACCGCGACCTGGAGGCCATGATCGGCGAGGGCCAGTTCCGCGAGGACCTCTACTATCGCCTCAATGTCTTTCCCATCGAGATGCCGCCGCTGCGCGAGCGGGCCGAGGACCTGCCGTTCCTGATCGAGGACCTCTGCCACCGCATGGCGGCCGACGGCCGCGGTGACGTGCACCTCACCCATGGGGCGATCGGCACGCTGGCCCGCTATCCCTGGCCCGGCAACGTGCGTGAGCTGGCCAACCTGCTGGAGCGCCTGGCGATCCTGCATCCCCACGGCCAGGTGGATGTGGCCGACCTGCCGGCCCGCCTGCTCAAGGCGGTGGGCGAGGAGGTGCCGGCGCCGGCGGCCCGCCCCTCGGCCATGCCGGCCATGAGCGGTGCGCGCCTGCCGCCCGGCGGCATCGACCTCAAGGAACACCTCGGCGAGCTGGAGATGGGACTGATCCGCCAGGCCCTGGACGAGGCCGATGGCGTGGTGGCGCGCGCCGCCAAACTCCTGGGCATGCGTCGCACCACCCTGGTGGAGAAGATGCGCAAGTACGACATCTCCCGCCCGGACGAGATGGCCGAGGCCAACTGACGGAAATTTGACTGCCCGTCACCCCTGTCCAAATAGCTAACCCCTTGTTTTAACAGTATTTGAAAGTTGGGCACGGTTCTTGCTCCAGTATCCCCAGGGGCAAGAACCTGCCCCCGGCAGGCCAAGACCGGCCGCCGGGGACGACAAAAACCCGACGAGGCAGATACTGTTGCAACCGGATCACGCACAACTCGCCGAGGCCTTCGCGGCCTTCAACTCGCTTTCGAGCCAGCTCGCGTCCAGCTACGCGGCGCTGGAGCGGCGCGTGGCCGAGCTGAGCGAGGCCCTGGCCGACGCACGCAGCGAGCGGCTGCTGGAGCTGCAGGCCCGCGAAGCCCTGGCCCGGCGTCTGGAACGCCTGATGGCCGCGCTGCCGGGCGGTGTGCTGGTGCTGGATGCCGCGGATCGCATCATCGATGCCAATCCGGGCGCCGTGGCCCTGCTGGGCGAACCCCTGCTTGACGAATCCTGGGCGGCGGTGCAGCGCCGCGCCTTCGTCGCCACGGCGATGGGGGGCGACCGGGTACTGGCCGACGGCCGCCGCCTCAACCTCTCCCTGAGCCTTCTGGGCGACGCCGACGAGCGCGTGGTGCTGCTCTCGGACGTCACCGATTCCCGCCGCATCCAGACCGAACTCGACCGCAAGCAGCGGCTCGCCGCCATGGGCGAGATGGTGGCGGGCCTGGCCCACCAGGTGCGCACACCGCTGGCGGCCTCGCTGCTCTATGCCGAACAGCTCGCTGCGCCGCTGGACACCGCACGACGCCAGCACCTGGGCGAGCGCCTGTCCGGACGACTGCGTCACCTCGACCGCCTGGTGAACGACATGCTGCTGTTCGCCCGCGGGGATGCACAGGACCTGGCCCCGGCCACGGCGCGCGAGCTCATCGAGGCCGCGCTGGCCAACCTGGCCCCGCTGCTGCCGGCCGGCCTCAGTCCGGTGCTGGCCGGCGATGCCCTGGATACCCCCCTCGAGGTCAACCGCGAGGCGCTGATCGGCGCGCTCACCAACCTCGGCATGAACGCCCTGCAGGTGGCCGGCGAGCGGGCGGGGCTGGTCTTCGAGGCGAGGGCGGAGGGCGAGACCCTGTGCCTCGCTGCCCTGGACGAGGGGCCGGGGCTGGCCGATGCCGAGCGCATCTTCGAACCGTTTTACTCCACCCGCCGCGACGGCACGGGCCTGGGCCTGGCCGTGGTGCGTGCGGTGGCCGAGGGCCACGGCGGCGTGGCCTTTGCCGAGAACCGGGCACGGGGCGGGGCCTGCGTGGGCCTGCGCCTGCCGCTGGCCCGGCGCCACACCCTCCTGCCGAGCGGCACCCAGCCCTCGGCCAGACAACAACAATCCGCAACGAGGTGATTCCATGTCGCGATCCACAATCCTGATCGTGGAAGACGATGACGCCCTGAGAGAGGCGCTCTCCGACACCCTGACGCTGGCCGGTTACCCGGTCACGGCCGTGGGCGATGCCGAGGCGGCCCTGGCGGCGCTGCGCGAGGCGTCGGTGGGCATGCTGTTCAGCGACGTGCAGCTGGGGGCGATGGACGGCTTCGAGCTGCTGCGGCGGGTGCGCCACCTGCGCCCCGACCTGCCGGTGGTGCTGATGACGGCCTACGGCACCATCGAGAAGGCGGTGCAGGCCATCCGCGACGGGGCGACCGACTACCTGGTGAAGCCCTTCGAGGGCCGCGTGCTGGTGGAGATGGCGGAGCGCTACCTGCCGGCGGCCGCGGCGGCCAGTGCGCCCCGCCTGGTGGCGGAAGACCCGCGCAGCCTGGAGCTCGTGGCCCTGGCCGAACGCGTGGCCGCCTCGGAGGCGACGGTGATGATCACGGGCGAGTCCGGTACCGGCAAGGAGGTCTTCGCCCAGTACATCCACGACCACTCGGCGCGTGCCGGCGGTCCCTTCGTGGCCATCAACTGCGCGGCCATTCCCGAGAACATGCTCGAGGCCATGCTCTTCGGCCACGAGAAGGGGGCCTATACCGGCGCCCACGAGGCGCGCCGCGGCAAGTTCGAGCAGGCCAATGGCGGCACCCTGCTGCTGGACGAGATCTCCGAGATGGACCTCGGTCTGCAGGCCAAGCTGCTGCGGGTGCTGCAGGAGCGGGAGGTGGAGCGCCTGGGCGGCCGCCAGCCGGTGCCGCTGGACGTGCGCGTGATCGCCACCTCCAACCGCAACCTGCAGGAGGAGGTGGCCGCCGGCCGCTTCCGCGAGGACCTGTTCTATCGCCTCACGGTCTTCCCGCTGCAGCTACCGCCGCTGCGCGAGCGCCTGGCCGACGTGCTGCCGCTGGCGCGCGCCTTCGTCGGCCGTCACGGCCAGCGCTTCACGCTCTCGGCCGGTGCCGAACAGCGCCTGCTGGAGCACCGCTGGCCGGGCAACGTGCGCGAGCTCGACAACGTGATCCAGCGTGCCGTGATCCTCGCGGCCGGCCCGCAGATCGAGGCGGCCGACATCCGCTACGTGCCGGTGGCCGGGGCCAGTCACGACCAGGCGCCGCGCATCGAGTCCTCGCTGGATTCCAGCCTGAAGAACCGCGAGAGCCAGGTGATCATCGAGGCCCTGAAGGCCGGCAACGGCAGCCGCAAGCAGGCCGCCGAACGCCTGGGCATCAGCCCGCGCACGCTGCGCTACAAGCTCGCACGCATGCGCGAGGCCGGCATCGCGATTCCGGGCTGAGACGAACGCAAGGGGAGACGACCATGAGCAACGACATCCAGATCAACCAGGTGCTGCAGCAGATGCGCGCCATGGCGGCCCAGGCCGGCACGCAGGCCGAACGGGCCGGCGCCGTGCCGGGGGCGGGCGAGGGACAGGTGGACTTCGCGGCCCTGCTCAAGCAGTCCATCGACAGCGTGAACCAGACCCAGCAGACCGCCGGCGCCATGACCCGCGCCTTCGAGCGGGGCGATCCCAACGTGGACCTGGCGGAGGTGATGGTCTCCATGCAGAAGGCGAGTCTCTCCTTCGAGGCCATGAAGCAGGTGCGCAACCAGCTGCTCAAGGCCTACCAGGACATCATGAACATGCCGGTGTAAGCGGCAGGCAACCTAACGCGAGCGGAATCGAAACCCTATGGCAATCGTCGATGCAAACAATCTCCCCGCCCAGTTGCAGGGTCAGCTGCAGGGCCTGAACCGCCTGTCGGCCGTCCGCCAGGTGGGGCTGATCGTCGGCCTGGCCGCCACCATCGCGCTGGGCGTGGCCATCGTGCTCTGGTCGCAGGAGCCGAATTACGGCCTGCTCTATGCCAATCTCAGCGACAGGGACAAGGCGGCGGTGATGGACGGCCTCACCCAGGCCAACATCCCCTACAAGCTCGATGCCGCCAGCGGGGCGATCACCGTGCCGGCGACCCAGGTGCACGATGCCCGCCTGCGGCTGGCCACCATGGGGCTGCCGCAGGGTTCGGAGACCGGCTACGAGCTGCTGGACAAGTCGCAGGGCTTCGGCACCTCGCGCATGGCCGAACTCAGCCGTCACCAGCGTGCACTGGAGGGCGAGCTGGCCCGTTCCATCATGGCGCTGTCGGCAGTGGACAGCGCCCGCGTGCACCTGGCCATCCCCAAGCAGACCGTGTTCGTGCGCGAACGCAGCAAACCCTCGGCCTCGGTGGTGGTGCACCTCTACCCGGGCCGCGTGATGGACGAATCCCAGATCGCCGGCATCGTGCACCTGGTGGCCTCCAGCGTACCCGAGCTCGAGGCCGAGCGCGTGACGGTGGTGGATCAGAAGGGCCAGCTGCTCACCACGCGCCTGGCCAGCAGCGACATGATCATGAGCGACCAGCACTTCAAGTACACCCAGCGCCTGCAGAACGCCTACGCCGAGCGCGTGCTGGGCATCCTCGAACCCATCGTGGGCGAGGGCGCGGTGAAGGCGCAGGTGGCGGTGGACGTGGACTTCACCACGGTGGAATCCACCAGTGAGACCTATGATCCGGTGGAGACCGCCGTACGCAGCGAGCAGATCCTGGAGCAGGAGACGGTTGGCGCCGAGACCGGTGGCGTACCCGGCGCGCTGGCCAACCAGCCGCCGCCCGCCGGGGTGGTGGGCGAGGAGCCGGAGCCGGCTGCCGGTGCCCCGCGCAGCGCCAGCAACCGGGTGGTGCGCAACTACGAGATCGACCGCACCATCAGCCACAGCCGTGGCGTGCCCGGCACCGTGCGCCGCCTGTCGGTGGCCGTGGTGGTGGACAACAAGCCGGGGCCGGACGGCGAGCTCGTCCCCTATACGGAGGAAGAGCTGCAGCGCCTGACCACGCTGGTGAACCAGACCGTGGGTCTGGATGCGGCACGTGGTGATACCATCAACATCGTCAACGCGCCCTTCGTGCGCGGCGGCGAGGAACTGGCCCCGCTGGAGCCGACACCGCTCTGGAAGGAGCCGTGGCTGTGGGATCTGGCCCGTCAGGGCGCCGGCGTGCTGGGCGTGCTGTTCCTGCTGCTGTTCGTGCTGCGTCCGGTGTTGCGCGCCCTGGCCGAGCGCGGCCGCGAGCCGCAGCGCGTGGCCGTGACCGACGAGCAGGGCCAGCTGCCGCCGGGCATGGGCGGACAGGACGGAGGCAGCGCGCAGAAGGCCCTGGCCCAGCTGCGCGCCGGCGGCGACTACGAGGACCAGCTGGCGGCGGCCCGCTCGCTGGCGCAGGAGGACCCCAAGCGCGTGGCGCAGGTGATGAAGACATGGGTAGCGGAGGGTGAGTCCTGATGGCCGATATGACCGGAGCCGATCGCGCCGCGATCCTCTTGATGAGTCTGGGCGAGGCCGACGCCGCCGCCGTGCTCAAGCACATGGGGCCGAAGGAGGTGCAGAAGGTGGGCGCCGCCATGGCCACCCTGCAGAACATCTCCAAGACCCAGGCCAGCGGTGTGCTGGAGCACTTCGTGCGCGAGGTCTCCGAGCAGACCGCGCTGGGCGTGAGCTCCGACGAATACGTGCGCAACGTGCTGGTCTCGGCCCTGGGTGAGGAAAAGGCCGGCGGGCTGATCGACCGCATCCTGCTCGGGCGCAACTCCAAGGGCCTGGAGGCGTTGAAGTGGATGGACCCGCGCGCCGTGGCCGAGATCGTGCGCCTGGAGCATCCGCAGATCATCGCCATCGTGCTGTCCTACCTGGACGCCGATCATGCCGCCGAGGTCATCACCCATCTGCCGGACAAGGTGGTGGCCGACGTGGTGATGCGCATCGCCACCCTGGACGGCATCCAGCCCAGCGCCCTGCAGGAGCTCGACCAGATCCTGGAGAAGCAGTTCTCCGGCAACTCCAGCGCCAAGACCTCCAGTGTCGGCGGCGTGAAGCCCGCGGCCAGCATCATGAACTTCATGGATTCCTCGATGGAGGAGCGCATCATGGGCATGATCGCCGAACAGGACGAGGAGCTCAGCCAGCGCATCCAGGACCTCATGTTCGTGTTCGACAACCTGATGGACGTGGACGACCGGGGCATCCAGATGCTGCTGCGCGAGGTGCAGACCGACACCCTCATCATCGCCCTCAAGGGGGCCGACGATGCCCTCAAGGAAAAGATCTTCAAGAACATGTCCAAGCGTGCGGCCGAGGCCCTGCGCGACGACCTCGAGGCCAAGGGCCCGGTACGCCTCAGCGACGTCGAGGCCGCGCAGAAGGAGATCCTCACCGTCGCCCGCCGCATGGCGGACTCCGGCGAGATCGTCCTCGGCGGTGGCGGCGACCAGATGGTGTAGCGGCATGGTCGTCATTCCCCGTCCAGAGCCAGCAGAGCCGGTGCAGCCGTCATGAGTTCCAAGATCATCTCCCGCGAGGAGGGCGAAGACATCCGCCCCTGGAGTGCGCCCCGGGTCGAGGGCTCGCATGTGGTGGGCGGCCGCCTGGTGCAGGACGAATCCACCCTCGTCACCGCCCAGCGCATCGAGGAGATCGAGCAGGAGGCCTGGGAGGCCGGGCATGCCCGCGGGCTCAAGGACGGCCAGGCCGAGGCACGCGCGCAGGCCGCCCGCGAGGTGCAGGCCCTGCGCGGCATCCTGGACCAGCTGGCCGAGCCGCTGGCCGTGCTGGACGAGACGGTGGAGGAATCCCTGCTGGAACTGGTGCTGGCCGTGGCGCGGCAGGTGATCCGCCGCGAGCTGCGCACCGATCCGGGCCAGATCGTGGCCACGGTGCGCGAGGCCCTGGAGGCCCTGCCGGTGGCGCAGCGCGAGATCGTCATCAAGCTGCACCCGGAGGATGCCGTGCTCGTGCGCGAACACCTGGGCGAGGGCCGGCCCCGCTGGACCATCGAGGAAGACCCGACCCTCACCCGTGGTGGCTGCCGCGTGGCCTCCGAGAGCTCGCGGGTGGACGCCACCGTGGAACGGCGCCTGAATGCCATCGCCGCCAGCCTGCTGGGCGGCGAGCGCGAGGAAGACAGCGGTGGCTGATCCAAAGACCCGCGACGCCGGCTACTGGCGCGAGCGCCTGGCGGCCCGCGCCGGGCGCCTGGCCGAGCCCGTGCGCCTGCAGGCCGAGGGGCGCGTCACCCGCATGGTGGGGCTCACGCTGGAGGCCGTGGGCCTGGAGGTGCCGGTGGGCGGGCGTTGCCTGATCCGGCTGCCGGCCGGCGGCGAGATCGAGGCCGAGGTGGTGGGCTTTTCCGGCGACCGGCTGTTTCTCATGCCCGTGGGCGATATCAGCGGGCTCACCCCCAATGCCCGCGTCATCCCCCTGCAGCACAGCTACCGTGTCCCGGTGGGTGACGGCCTGCTCGGGCGCGTGATCGATGCCGCCGGCCGGCCGCTGGACGGCAAGGGTCCCATCGACGCCCAGCAGCACGTGCCGCTGGCCGGGCGCGCGGTCAACCCGCTGGCCCGTGCGCCCATCCGCGAACCGCTGGACGTGGGGGTGCGTGCCATCAATGCCCTGCTGTCGGTGGGCCGCGGCCAGCGCATGGGCCTGTTCGCCGGCAGCGGCGTGGGCAAGAGCGTGCTGCTCGGCATGATGACCCGCTACACCGAGGCCGACATCGTAGTGGTGGGCCTGATCGGCGAGCGTGGCCGCGAGGTGAACGAGTTCGTGCAGAACATCCTCGGCCCCGAGGGCATGGCCCGCGCCGTGGTGGTGGCGGTGCCGGCCGACAACCCGCCGCTGATGCGCCTGCACGGGGCCATGCTCGCCACCGCCGTGGCCGAGCACTTCCGCGACCAGGGCCACAAGGTGCTGCTGCTGATGGATTCCCTCACGCGCTTTGCCCAGGCCCAGCGCGAGATCGCGCTCGCCATCGGTGAACCGCCGGCCACGCGCGGCTATACTCCCTCCGTGTTTGCCCGAATTCCCCAGCTCGTGGAGCGCGCCGGCAACGGTGACCGTGCCGACGGCGGCTCCATCACGGCCTTCTACACCGTGCTCACCGAGGGTGACGACCACAACGACCCCATCGCCGATGCCGCACGCGCCATTCTCGACGGCCATATCGTGCTCTCGCGGGACATCGCCGACAGCGGCCGCTACCCGGCCATCGACATCGAGGCCTCGGTGAGCCGCGTGATGACGGAGATCGTCGATGCGCGCCACCAGGCCGCCGCGCGCCGCTTCAAGCAGCTCTATTCCACCTACGAACAGCACCGCGACCTGATCAGCGTGGGCGCCTACCAGCGCGGCGCCGACCCGCGCGTGGACGAGGCCATCGAGTTCCACCCGCGGCTCGTCCAGTTCCTGCAGCAGGACATGCGCGAGGCCGTGGGCATGGAAGACAGCCGCCAGCAGCTCGAGGGCATGCTGCGTCCGCGCGAGCCCGAGGAGACCCCGCCCGGCCGCCAGGTCGCCACGCTTGAGGGTGTGCGCCGGTGAGCCGCGGCCTGAAACGCCTGGAGCCCGTGCAGCGCCTCAAGCAGTCGCGCGAGCGCGACGCCGCGCGCGCCCTGGGCGAGCGCCAGCAGGCCCTGGCCGCCGAGCAGCAGCGCCTGGAGGAGCTGCTGCGCTACCGCGAGGACTACCTAGCCCGCTACCAGGCCACCCTGGACCGCGGCGGCCTGGCCGTCGCGGCCCTGCAGGAATACCGCGTCTTCCTCGACCGCCTCGATCAGGCCATCGCCCAGCAGCAGGACGCCATCGAAATAACCGCCCGGACCCGCGACCAGAGCCGCGACCAGTGGCTCGCCACCCGCGTCGATTCACGCGCCATCGACAAGGTCGTCGCCAGCCGCCGCCGCGAACTCGAACACCAGGGCCGCAAGCGCGAACAGGCCGAGATGGACGAACACGCCGCCCGCCCGAAGCGTGAAGGGTGAGGGGTATCTAAAGGCGTTTTAGCCACAGAGTTCACAGAGGACACAGAGTAAAACCTCTCTCCTTCAACCTCTGTGTGCTCTGTGCCCTCTGTTGCGATTGGGTTTGTTCGCCTAACGACCTCACGACTTGCGACTTGTAACTCGTGACTTCCTCCCCCTGGCACGCATCCTGCTTTTACTCCAGCAGGAAACGATGCGAGACTACGCAACACCATGACGCCCTTTGCCTTCAACCTGTCTGCCACCGGCGCCCTGCCGTCCTCCGGGACGGGCGGGGCGGTGGGCGTGGCGACGCCGGAGGGCGGCGCGGAATCGGCGCTGGGGGCCTTTGCGGCCCTGTTCCAGAGCCTGGGGGCCGGGCAGGCAATGCCCACGGCCCTGCCGTCCGCCGGGGCGGAGGGCGAGGCGGCCGTCCTGGCCGGTGGCTTGCCGCCGGCCGGCAAGATCTTGCCGGGGCTTGCCGCCTTCAGCGGGCTGGCGGCGGGGCGGCAGCCGCTGGCCACGGGCGAGACGGCGACCGATGCCGGTCTGACGGCCGGCCTGGGCGAGCTGCTGTCGTCCATGGACGAGGAGTCGCTGGCCACCCGCCTGGCGGCGGCGCGTGACGGGGTGCGCCCGGATGGGGATTTCGCCCGCCTGATCCTGGCGGCCCGTCTGGCCGGTGCCGAGGCACGCACGCCCGATGCCGCGCTGAGCAGCGCCGAGCCGACCACGCTCACGGCCCTGCAACCGGCCACGGGCGAGGGGCGGGGCAGCGAGCCGGCTGCGGCCGCGCGCCACCTGCCGCCGCTGAACCCCCCCCTGCAGCACCCGGACTGGAACAACGACTTCGCCAACCGCATCGCCTGGCTGGCCAACAACCGGGTGCAGGCGGCCGAGATACGCTTGAATCCGCAGCACCTGGGGCCCATCGAGATCCAGGTCCGCATGGATGGCGATCAGGCCAACCTGGTGTTCGGTACGACCCATGCCCAGGTGCGCGATGCCATCGAGGCGGCGCTGCCGCGCCTGCGCGAGATGTTCGCCGCCCAGGGGCTGGACATGGGCAGCGTGGACGTGGACCTGCGTGACGGCGGCGCCCCGGCCTTCGCCGATCTCGGTCGCGAGGCGGGTGGCGGCGGCAGCAGTGACGGCCATGGCGAGCAGGCCGGCGAGGATGTCCGTGCCTCGGGTGCCGAGCCCGCCCTGGCCGCTGCCCCCGGCGCCGTGGTCAGCCAGGGGCTGCTGGACCTGTTCGTCTGACGCCCGCTGCCGCTAATCCCCGAGAAACTGTCAAGTAATCCGGCCTTCGGCCGATAATTTCCTCACGGGCAGGCTATAAGCCTGCAGTCGAACATTAAATCCGCGCCGGCAATGTACCGGGGTGGCCTGGCGGTGTGCATCCTCAGGAGACCGAACAATGCTTTCACGCTTCAAGATCCGTACCCGTATCATCGCCGGCTTCGTGCTGGTGCTGGCCATCACCCTCGGCGCCATGCTGCCCATCATGCTGCAACAGTTCAGCCAGCTGGAGCGCCAGTCCAACCAGCGCCAGCTCGAGTCGACCTATACCAGCGTGATGTCGGCGATCCGCGCAGAGGCCCGCCAGGCCGAGGCGCTCAGCGCCCTGGTGGCCAACATGCCGGAGGTCACCGCGGCCATGGCCAACGACGACCGGACGCGCCTGGCCGAGCTGATGGTGCCGACCTTCGCCACCATGAAGTCACAGTACGGCGCCCGGCAGTTCCAGTTCCACACCCCCCCGGCCACCTCCTACCTGCGCGTGCACAAACCGGAGAAATACGGCGACGACCTCTCGTCCTTCCGCCTGACCGTGGTCGAGACGAACCGGGCGCAGCGGCCCGTGCAGGGCCTGGAGCGCGGGGTGGCGGGTCTGGGCATCCGCGGCGTGGTGCCGGTATTCCACGAGGGTGCCCACCTGGGCTCGGTGGAGTTCGGCCTGTCCTTCGGCCAGCCCTTCTTCGACAAGTTCAAGGAAGAAAACCCGGGCATCGACGTGGCCCTGCACGTGGCGCGTGACGGCAAGTTCGAGACCTTCGCCTCCACCCTGGGCGAGTCGCTGCTCACGCCTGCGGATTACCAGTCCGCCATGCGCGGCCAGCCCAGCATGCATGATGCCGTGCTCGACGGCCGCCCGGTGGCCCTCTATGGACGTGCCGTGCACGACTTTTCGGGCAACCCCATCGGGGTGCTGGAGATCGCGATGGACGTGAGCGCGAACGCCGCGCTCATCAACGAGGCCAGCCGCACGGTGCTGGGCGCCGGCATCGTCGCCCTGGTCATCGCCCTGCTGGTGGCCCTGTTCATCACCCGCAGCATCGTGCGCCCGCTGTGCGTGGCCTCGCTGCGCATGGGCGACATCGCGGTGGGCGAGGGCGACCTCACCCAGCGCCTGGAGGTGCACGGCCGCGACGAACTCGCGCAGCTCGGCAACAACTTCAACAAGTTCGTGGCCCGCGTGCACGAGCTGGTGAAGCAGGTGGCCGGTGCCACCGCGCAGCTGGCCGCGGCGGCCGAGGAACTCACCGCCACCAGCGAGCAGACCCGCAGCAACGTGGCGCGCCAGCAGTCCGAGACCGACCAGGTGGCCACCGCCATGAACGAGATGACGGCCACCGCCCAGGAGGTGGCGCGCAACGCCGCCGATGCCGCCGATGCCGCCTCGGGTGCGGATGGCGACACCCGCAACGGCCAGCGCGTGGTGAACCAGACCATCAGCGCCATCCGCGAGCTGGTCGGCGAGGTGGAGAACGCCACCGGGGTGATCCACCGTCTGGAGGTGGACAGCGAGGAGATCGGCAAGGTGCTGGACGTGATCCGCGGCATCGCCGAACAGACCAACCTGCTGGCGCTGAATGCCGCCATCGAGGCGGCCCGTGCCGGCGAACAGGGTCGCGGCTTTGCCGTGGTGGCCGACGAGGTACGCACCCTGGCCCAGCGCACCCAGGAGTCCACCCGCGAGATCCAGGAGATGATCGAGCGCCTGCAGGGCGGCGCGCGCAACGCCGTGGAGGTGATGGGCGAGAGCCAGAAGCGTGCCCACCACACCGTGGATCGCGCGGCCGAGGCCGACACCTCGCTCAAGGCCATCACCGAGGCGGTGGCGCGCATCAACGAGATGAATGCCCAGATCGCCAGCGCGGCCGAGGAACAGACCGCGGTGGCAGAGGAGATCAACCGCAACGTGGTCAACATCAGCCAGGCAGTGAGCGACACCACCCAGGGGGCGGAGCACACCGCACAGGCCAGCGACGAGCTGGCGCGGCTGGCGGCCGACCTGCAGCACCGCGTGGGCCAGTTCCGGGTCTAGCCCGGTGGCCCCGCCCACCCCGACGGCCGGCGCGTCTGACGCGCCGGCCGTCGGCTCTTCCAGGCGACGGATTCCCGTCGCTTTTCCTCGTCAGTGCCCTGCGGGGCGAGTCAAATCCTCGTCGGCGACCCCGTCGGAATTTCGTAACTAACTGTTTCCAATATATTTTAAAGGTCGTTTTCCCTGTGGCACGGGACTTGCTTCATCCCATGCAGCATTCACAGGGGAGCGGTCATGGCTGAAGAGAACGACACCAACATCGCGGAAAACGCCGAGGGCAAGCCGAAGAAGAAACGGCTGCTGGTCATCGGACTGATCGTGCTGCTGCTGGCCGGGGCGGGCGGTGGGGCGGCCCTGTTCCTGGCCGGGGGCGAGGAGGCCGGCGACGAGGCGGCCGAGCCGGCCGTGGCGCAGGATGCCCCTCCCCAGTACTTCGCCATCGAACCCGCTCTCGTGGTGAACTTCGAGCAGGCCGCGCGGGTGCGTTACCTGCAGGTGAAGCTCGAGGTGATGGCGCGTGACAAGGCGGCCCTGGATGCCGTGCAGCAGCACATGCCGGTGATCCGCAACAACCTCAACCTGCTGTTCAGCCAGCAGGACCCGGCGGTACTCGCCACGCGCGAGGGCAAGGAGGCCCTGCAACAGCAGGCCGTGGCCGAGATCCAGCAGGTGCTGGAGGCCCAGGGCGCGACAGCCACCGTCGAGCAGGTCTACTTCACCAGCTTCGTGATGCAGTAGGGCGCGTTCATGGCCACCAACGACATCCTCTCCCAGGACGAGATCGACGCGCTGCTCCACGGCGTGGAGGACGGCGACGTCTCCACGAAGGAGGATCTGCCGCCCGGCGAGGCGCGTCAGTACGACTTCACCAGCCAGGAACGCATCGTCCGCGGGCGCATGCCCACGCTGGAGATGATCAACGAGCGCTTCGCCCGTCACTTCCGCATCAGCCTGTTCAACATGCTGCGCCGCTCGGCGGAGATCGCGGTGGTCGGCATCCGCATGGTGAAGTTCTCGGAATACGTACACAGCCTCTACGTGCCCACCAGTCTCAACCTGGTGCGCATTCGTCCGCTGCGCGGCACCTCGCTGTTCGTGATCGATCCCAAGCTGGTGTTCGTGCTGGTGGACAACTTCTTCGGCGGCGAGGGGCGCTACTACACCAAGATCGAGGGGCGCGAGTTCACGCCCACCGAGACGCGCGTCATCCAGATGATGCTCAACGCCGTGTTCACCGACCTCAAGGAGGCCTGGGCGCCGGTGATGAAGCTGGACTTCGAGTTCCAGAACGCCGAGGTGAATCCGCAGTTCGCCAACATCGTGAGCCCCACCGAGGTGGTGGTGGTCTCCACCTTCGACGTGGAGCTCGACGGCGGCGGCGGCCAGCTGCACGTGACCATGCCCTATTCGATGATCGAGCCCATCCGCGAGCACCTCGACATGGGGCTGCAGAGCGATCGTTCCGACATCGACCAGCGCTGGATCCGTGCCCTGCAGGAAGAGATCAAGAGCGCCCCGGTGGAACTCTCCGCGACGCTGACGGAGACCGAACTGAGCGTGGGCGATGTCATGGCGCTGAAGGCCGGCGACATCATTCCCGTGGAGCTGCCGGAGACCGTGCTCGTGCGCAGCCGCGGCGTGCCCGTGTTCCGCGGCCATTTCGGCGTCTCCGACGGGCTGAACGCCGTGAAGATCACGGAATTCATGAAACACAAGATCGACGACTGATCGGGTAAAGGCAGGAGATGACCATGAGTCAGGACAACGAGAACGGCAGCACCGACGCGGCCGACGACTGGGCCGCGGCCCTGGCCGAGCAGGCCGACGCCGGCGACAAGGGCCAGGACGTGCAGCGCGCGGAATTCAATTCCCTGCGCGACGAGACGGGCGGCGCCAGGGGTGGGGAGAACCTCGACATGGTGCTGGAGATCCCGGTGACCATCTCGCTGGAGGTGGGCAATACCCAGATCCCCATCCGCAACCTGTTGCAGCTCAACCAGGGCTCGGTGGTGGAGCTCGACCGCCTGGCGGGCGAGCCGCTGGACGTGAAGGTGAACGGCACCCTCATCGCCCATGGCGAGGTGGTGGTGGTGAACGAGAAGTTCGGCATCCGCCTCACCGACATCATCAGCCCCGCTGAGCGCGTGAAGAAGCTGCGTTGATGAAGCGGGTCGGTCACATGATGCATCGTCTCCTGCTCGCCCTGTTTGCGACGGGCTGCAGCCTGTCCGCCCTGGCGGAGACCGCCACCGAGGCGGAACCCGCGGCGGCGGCCGGCCGTCAGGCGGCGGGTTTCGCCGCCAGCAGCGGCTCGGGGGCGGGCTATCTCGCCCAGCTCGTGGTCGGGCTGATGGTGGTGGTGGCGGGCATCCTGGTGCTGGCCTGGTTCCTGCGCCGCATGAACCTCGTCAACAGCGGCGCGGGCGGCGCCTTGCGCGTGCTGGGCGGGGTGTCGGTGGGCCAGCGCGAGCGCGTGGTGCTCCTGCAGGTGGGCGAACAGCAGATGCTGGTGGGCGTGGCCCCCGGCAGCGTACGCCTGATCCGCGAGCTCGACGAACCGCTGGCGCTGGACCGCCCGCGCGAGCGCGATACCGCCGGCGGTTTCTCCCGCCAGCTCGCCGCCGCCCTGGCCGGCCGCAAGACGGGGGGCGATGCGTGATGCGCCGCTGCTTGCGTCTCCTGCTCCTGCTGCTGCCCGTGCTGGCCGCCACACCGGCCCTGGCGGCGCCGGACTTCCCGATCCTGAACGTGGAGCCGGGTGCGGACGGTGGTCAGGAATACTCGATCACCCTGCAGGTGCTGTTCCTGATGACCCTGCTGAGCCTGCTGCCGGCGGCGCTCATCATGACCACCTCCTTCACCCGCATCATCATCGTGCTGGCCATCCTGCGCCAGGGGCTGGGCACGGCGCAGACGCCGTCCAACCAGATCCTGGTCGGCCTGGCGCTGTTCCTCACCCTGTTCATCATGTCGCCGGTCTTCAGCCAGGCCTATACCGACGGCATCAAGCCCTATTTCGACGAGACCATCGGCGCCGAGCAGGCCATGGAGCGCACGGCCGCGCCGTTCCGCACCTTCATGCTGGAGCAGACGCGCGAGCCCGACATCGCCCTGTTTGCCGGCATCTCCGGTCGCGACGGCTTCGCCTCGCCGGAGGAGGTGCCCTTCACCATCCTGTTGCCGGCCTTCGTCACCAGCGAACTGAAGACGGCCTTCCAGATCGGCTTCCTGATCCTGATCCCGTTTCTCATCATCGACCTGGTGGTGGCGAGCGTGCTCATGTCCATGGGTATGGTGATGCTCTCGCCGCTGATCATCTCGCTGCCCTTCAAGCTGATGCTGTTCGTGCTGGTCGACGGCTGGTCGCTGATCATGGGCACGCTGGCCGCCAGCTTCTTCGCCACCTGACCGCCGAGGACCGCGCATGACTCCGGATACCGTCATCGACATCGCCCAGGAGGCGCTCTACGTCACGGCGCTGCTGGCGGCCCCCATGCTGCTCACTGCGCTGGGCGTGGGCCTTTTGATCGGCATGGTGCAGGCCGCCACGCAGATCCAGGAAATGACCCTGAGCTTCATCCCCAAGCTCATCGGCGTGGCCGTGGCCCTGATCGTGGCGGGGCACTGGATGATGAACCTCGTCATCAATTTCACGGAAGAGCTGTACTACAACATCCCGAATCTCATCGGCTGATCCCATGACGGTCACCGCCCCCGAACTCATCGCGCTGGTCAGCGGCTTCTTCTGGCCCTTCATCCGCATCGGCGCCATGTTCGTGGCCGCGCCGCTGCTGGGGGCGCAGACCATGCCCCTGCGCGTGCGCATCGCCGCCTCGCTGGCGCTCACGGCCGTGGTCGCGCCCATGATCGAGGTGCCGGTGGGGGTCGAGCCCTTCAGCCTGCTGGGCCTGCTCACCACCTTCCAACAGGTGCTGATCGGTGCGGCCATGGGCTTCACGCTGCAGCTCGTGTTCAGCGCCATGACCCAGGCCGGCGAGGCCATCGCCATGAGCATGGGCCTGGGCTTCGCCTCGATGATGGACCCGCAGAACGGCGTGCAGGTGCCGGTGGTGTCGCAGTACTACGTGGTGGTCTCCACCCTGATCTTCCTGGCGCTCAACGGCCACCTGGTGCTGATCGAGGTGGTGTACCGCAGCTTCGACACCCTGCCGGTGGCCGCTGCCGGCCTGGACCGCGACGCCTTCTGGCTGCTGGTGCAGTGGGGCAGCGAGATGTTCGCCGGGGCGGTGCTGGTGGCCCTGCCGGCGGTGGCGGCGCTCATGCTGGTGAACATCGCCTTCGGCGTGATCACGCGCGCCGCGCCCCAGCTCAACATCTTCGCCGTGGGCTTCCCCATGACCCTGCTCATCGGCTTCGTCATGATGCTGCTTAGCCTGCCGAGCCTGCTGCCGCAGGTGACTGACCTGCTGCTCAGCGCCTTTGGCCTGATGGAGCGCATGACCGCGGGAGGCGCGCCGTAATGGCCGAGAACGAAAGCGCCCAGGAAAAGACCGAAGAGGCCACCCCAAAACGCCTGCGCGACGCGCGCGAGAAGGGGCAGGTGCCGCGCTCGCGCGAACTCAACACCATGGTGCTGCTGGTGGCCTCGGCCGGCACGCTGCTGGCCTTCGGCCCGATGATGGGGGAGAGCCTGATCCGTCTGCTGGAGGCAGGGTTCAGCTTCGAGCGCGCCGATGTCTTCGATACCGGTGCCATGGCGCGCCGCTTCATCGAGGGGATAGGGCAGGGCTTTTATCTCAGCGCGCCGCTGCTGGTGGTGGCCTTTGCCGTGGCGCTGATCGCGCCGATCTCCATCGGCGGCTGGTCGTTCAGCACCGAGGCGCTGGCGCCCAAGCTGGAGAAGCTGGACCCGATCAAGGGCCTGAAGCGCGTGTTCGGCTGGCAGGGGCTGATGGAACTGGTGAAGGCCCTGGCCAAGTTCGTGGTGGTGACGGTAGTGGCCGGCCTGCTGCTCTGGGGCATGGCCGGCGAGCTGCTCACCCTGGGCAACGAGCCGGTGGCGCAGGGCCTGGCCCATGCCTCGCGCATGGTGGGCTGGGCGTTTCTGTCCATGAGCGCGGTGATGATCCTGATCGCCGCCATCGACGTGCCCTTCCAGCTGTGGAACCACGCCCACCAGCTGCGCATGACGCGCCAGGAGATCAAGGACGAGTTCAAGGAGACCGAGGGCCGCCCCGAGGTGAAGGGCCGGATCCGCCAGCTGCAGCGCGAGATGGCACAGCGCCGCATGATGGAGCAGGTGCCCAAGGCCGACGTGATCGTCACCAACCCGACCCACTTCGCCGTGGCCCTCAAGTACGGCCGGCGCATGAACGCCCCGCGGGTGGTGGCCAAGGGGGCCGACCTGGTGGCGAAGAACATCCGCGAGGTGGCGGCCGAGCACGGCGTGCCCCTGTTCGAGGCCCCGCCGCTGGCACGCGCGCTCTACTACAGCACCGACATCGACCAGGAGATCCCGGGCGGGCTGTACGTCGCCGTGGCCCAGGTGCTGGCCTATGTGTACCAGCTGAAGAACGTTACCCGTGGCGGCCCGCAGCCGGAGCCGCCGCGCGATCTGCAGGTGCCGGACGAATTCCGGCAGGACTAAAGGTGAACTGACGACATGGCAACCACCACCGCCAATCCGACCTGGCTGGACCGCGTGCAGCTGATCACGCGCAGCGGCCTGGGCACGCCCATCATCCTCGCCGCCATGCTGGCGATGCTCGTGCTGCCGCTGCCGCCGCTGATGCTCGACGTGCTCTTCACCTTCAATATCGCCCTGGGCATGGTGGTGCTGCTGGTAACGGTGTACACGCGCCGGCCGCTGGAGTTCGCCGTCTTCCCCACCGTGCTGCTCATCGCCACCCTGCTGCGCCTGGCGCTGAACGTGGCCTCCACCCGTGTGGTGCTGCTGGAGGGGCATACCGGCACCGACGCCGCCGGCCAGGTGATCCAGGCCTTCGGCGAGTTCGTGGTGGGCGGCAACTACGCCGTCGGCCTGGTGGTGTTCGCCATCCTCGTCATCATCAACTTCGTGGTGGTGACCAAGGGTGCCGGGCGCGTGTCGGAAGTGACCGCCCGCTTCACCCTGGATGCCATGCCGGGCAAGCAGATGGCCATCGACGCCGATCTCAACGCCGGGCTCATCACCCAGGACGAGGCCCGCCAGCGCCGCGAGGAGATCAGCCAGGAGTCGGATTTCTACGGGGCCATGGACGGTGCCAGCAAGTTCGTGCGCGGGGACGCCATCGCCGGGATTCTCATCCTGTTCATCAACATCATCGGCGGTCTCACCATCGGCCTGGCCCAGCACGGCATGAGCCTGGCCGACGCGGCCCACAACTACACCCTGCTGACCATCGGCGACGGCCTGGTGGCGCAGATCCCCTCGCTGGTGCTCTCCACGGCCACGGCCATCATCGTCACCCGCGTCTCGGCCGCCCGCGACATGGGGCAGCAGGTGGTGGGCCAGGTGTTTGGCAACCCGCGGGCCATGGCGGTGACCGCCGGCGTGATCGGCACGCTGGGCCTGGTACCGGGCATGCCCAACACCGTGTTCATCGTGCTGGCGGCCCTGTTCGGGGCGGCCGCCTGGATGGGCTGGCAGCGCGAGCGCGCCGAGGCGGAGGCCGAGGCCCGGCCGGCGACGCCGGCGGCGGCGCCCGAGGCGGCGGAGATGAAGGAGCTGTCCTGGGACGACGTCGGCCCGGTGGACATCGTCGGCCTGGAGGTGGGCTACCGCCTGATCCCGCTGGTGGACAAGGACCAGGGCGGGCAGCTGATGGCGCGGATCAAGGGCGTGCGGCGCAAGCTCTCCTCCGAGCTCGGCTTCCTCATCCAGCCGGTGCACATCCGCGACAACCTGGACCTGTCGCCCAACGCCTACCGCATCACTCTGATGGGCGTGCCGGTGGCCGAGGCGGAGGTGCATCCGGACCGCGAGCTCGCCATCAACCCGGGCAAGGTCTACGGCAAGCTGCAGGGCATCAATACCAAGGACCCGTCCTTCGGCCTGGAGGCCGTGTGGATCGACCCGGGCCAGCGCGAGCACGCGCAGGGCCTGGGCTACACGGTGGTGGACGCGAGCACGGTGGTGGCCACGCACATGAGCCAGATCCTGCAGACCCATGCCCACGAGCTGCTGGGCCACGAGGAGGTGCAGCAGCTGCTGGACATGCTGGCGAAGAACGCGCCCAACCTGGTGGAGAACCTGGTGCCGAAGTCGCTGCCGGTGGGTACGGTGCTGAAGGTGCTGCAGAACCTGCTGGAGGAGGGGATCCCGATCCGCGACATGCGCAGCATCGCCGAAACCTTGGCGGAACACGCGCCGAGGAGTCAAGACCCCGACGCCCTGACCCAGCAGGTGCGCGTGACGCTGTCGCGCTCGATCGTGCAGAACATCGCCGGAACCGCATCAGAGCTGCCTCTGATCACCCTCGACCCCTCGTTGGAACAGTTATTGCAAAGAAGCCTGCAGGGGGCGTCCGCCGGTGGCGGACTGGGCATCGAACCGGGCCTGGCCGAACGGCTGCAGCGCTCGGTCACCGAGACCGCCCAGCGCCTGGAGGCCGAGGGACAGCCGGCCATCCTGGTGGTCCCGCCGGACCTGCGGCCCTGGCTGTCACGCTGGCTGCGCAGCGCCACCGGCGCCCTGAACGTGCTGTCCTACAGCGAGATTCCGGACAACCGCCGCATTCGCGTGATCGCGACCCTGGGCGGCAACGACAAGTAACGGCGACCGGTGCGACCGGCGGCGCAAGAGGATAGGGCATGAAGATCAAGCGATTCTTCGCACAGGACATGCGGCAGGCCATCCGGCTGGTGCGCGAGGAGCACGGCCCGGATGCGGTGATCCTGTCCACGCGGCGTGCCGAAGGGGGCATCGAGATCATCTCCGCCATCGATTTCGACCAGGACACGGTGCATGCCATGGCGGGCGTGGCACCCGAGCCGGCACCCGCGCCCTGGGAATTCAGCCTGGACGACGCGGACGATCGGCTGCCGGCGATGGCGGGTGCCCGCGCGGACGACGCGCCCACCAGCCTGGCCGAACTCACCGCCCGCCGCGAGGCCGCGCCGGCCCGTGTCGATGCGCCCGCACGGCCCGAAAAGGAAGTGGTCTGGTCGCAGGACCCGGCCATCGTCGCCATGCGCCAGGAGCTCGAATCCATGCGCGGCCTGCTGCAGGACCAGCTCTCGCAGCTCGCCTGGGGCGACTACGCCCGCAAGCACCCGCTCAAGGCCCAGCTGCTGCGTCGTCTGAGCCGCCTGGGGCTGGCCACGCCGCTGGCGCGCGAGGTGGCCGAGGGTCTGGCCGGCGTGTCCGATCCGGACGAGGCCTGGCAGCTCGCCCTGGCGCAGCTGGTGCGCAGGACCCCGGTCACCGACGACACCCTGCTGGCGCACGGTGGCGTGGTGGCCCTGGTCGGCCCCACCGGCGTGGGCAAGACCACCACCATCGCCAAGCTGGCCGCCCGCTTCGTGCAGCGCCACGGCCGCGGCCACGTCGCCCTGGTGAGCACCGACAGCTACCGCATCGGCGCGCAGAAGCAGCTCATGACCTTCGGCCAGATCCTCGGCGTGGAGACGCATAACGTAAACTCCCCCGAGGAGCTCGACGGCGTGCTGCGCCGGCTGGCCGGCAAGAAGCTGGTGCTGATCGACACCGCCGGCATGAGCCAGCGCGACGTGCGCCTGGCCCAGCAGTTCGGCTCCATCGCGGCCAACCCGCTGATCCGCACCTACCTCGTCATGTCCGCCAATACCGAGCGGGCGGTGATGGAGGAGACGGTGGCGGCCTTCCGCCAGGTGCGCGTCGACGGCATGGTCATCACCAAGATCGACGAGGCGGTGACCCTGGGCGCCTCGCTGTCGGTGGCCATCGGCAACGGCCTGCCCATCGCCTATGTGAGCGACGGCCAGCGCGTGCCCGAGGACCTGCATCCGGCGCGCGCCGACCGCCTGGTCAAGCGTGCCGTGCACCTGACCCAGGTGCATCGCAAGGCCGAGGCGCTGCGTGCCGGCCGCGACGCGACCCAGGACCTGGGCAAGAACGCGAACAAGAACACGAACAACCGGAGGAACGGCGCCCATGCCCGTATCTGAGACCATGGCCCCCGGCGACCAGGCCGCAGGGCTGCGCCGCATGGTGGCCCCCAAACCCGTCCGCGTGATCGCCGTCGCCAGCGGCAAGGGCGGGGTGGGCAAGACCAACGTCTCGGTGAACCTCGCCGTGGCCATGGCCGCCAGCGGGCAGCAGGTCATGCTGATGGACGCCGACCTGGCCATGGCCAACGTCGACGTGCTGCTGGGCCTGCGCCCGGAGGGCAACCTCTCGCACGTCATCGACGGCAAGCTCACCCTGGAGGAGGTGCTGGTCGAGGGGCCCGAAGGGCTGCTGATCGTGCCAGCCTCCTCGGGCGTCTCGCGCCTGGCCCAGCTCACGCCGGCCGAGCACGCGGGGCTGATCCGTGCCTTCAGCGAGCTCAGCGTGCCGCTGGACACCCTCGTCATCGACACCGCCGCGGGCGTCTCCGACAGCGTGGTGAGCTTCACCCACGCCGCCCAGGAGGTGATCGTGGTGGTCTGCGACGAGCCGGCCTCCATCACGGATGCCTACGCCCTGATCAAGGTGCTGAGCCGCGAGCATGGCGTGAATCGCTTCCAGATCCTGGCCAATATGGCGGCCTCGGACGACGAGGGTCGTAATCTTTATCGCAAGATCGCGACCGTTTGCGACCGTTATCTGGATGTAACCTTGCATTTTCTCGGCACGATCCCGCAGGATGAATACCTGCGCAAGGCCGTGCAGAAGCAGGCGCCGGTGGTGCAGGCCTATCCGGGCAGTCGCTCGGCCAAGGCCTTCAAGGCCATCGCCGGCAAGGCCGACAAGTGGCCGCCGCCCACGGGCATGAGCGGCAAGCTGGAATTCTTCGTGGAACGTCTGATCAACCCGCAATACGGCGGGTGAGGAGGGCGTCATTAACGGTCTGGCCATGTATACCGATGTGCAACAGAGTGACGGAAACGAGCTGGTCATCCAGCACGCCCCCCTGCTCAAGCGCATTGCCTACCACCTGATCAGTCGCCTGCCGGCCAGTGTGCAGGTCGAGGACCTGATCCAGGCCGGCATGATCGGCCTGCTGGAGGCCTCGCGCAATTACGATGCGAGCCAGGGTGCGAGCTTCGAGACCTATGCGGGCATCCGCATCCGCGGCGCCATGATGGACGAGATCCGCCGTGGCGACTGGACCCCCCGGTCGGTGCACCGGCGCACGCGCGAGATGGCGCAGGCGGTGCGCGAGATCGAGGGGCGCGAGGGGCGCGAGGCGCAGGATGCCGAGGTCGCCCGCGTGATGGGCATCACGCTGGACGAGTATCACAACCTGCTGCGCGATGCCGCCGGCAGCCGCGTGCTGAGCTTCGAGGACCTCGGCTACGAGGGTCGCGACAGCGTCGAATCGCTGCCGGACCACGGTGACGGTCCGCTGGACGAGCTCGGCCGCGACGGCTTTCGCGAGGCCCTGGCCGAGGCCATCACCGGGTTGCCCGAGCGCGAGCGCCTGGTGATGGCGCTGTATTACGACGAGGAGCTCAACCTGCGCGAGATCGGCGAGGTGCTGGGGGTGAGCGAATCACGCGTCTGCCAGATTCACGGCCAGGCACTGGTGCGCCTGCGCGCACGGCTGTCGGAGTGGCAGACCGACGAGGCGTGACGCCCGCCGCCCGGCGCGGCACAATCGGCCCCGCGTGTCCGGCGCGGCCCGCGAATTCATTGGTTTGTTCTGGAGGCATGAAGTGGACAAGAACATGAAGATCCTGATCGTGGACGACTTCTCCACGATGCGGCGCATCATCAAGAACCTGCTGCGCGACCTGGGGTTCAACAACACGGTGGAGGCCGACGACGGCAACACCGCGCTGCCCATCCTCAAGGCCGGTGGCATCGACTTCCTCGTCACCGACTGGAACATGCCGGGCATGCCGGGCATCGACCTGCTGCGTGCGGTGCGGGCCGACGAGAAGCTCGCCTCGCTGCCGGTGCTGCTGGTGACCGCCGAGGCCAAGCGCGAGCAGATCGTGGAGGCCGCCCAGGCAGGGGTCAACGGCTACGTGGTGAAGCCCTTCACCGCGGAAACCCTCAAGGAAAAGATCGAGAAGATATTCGAGCGCGTCGAAGGCGGTGCGTGATGACGCTGCCGCTGGACGACAAGGCCCGCGCCGAGTTCCTCACCCACGCGCGCGAGATCGTGGCGCGCCTGGAGGCCGCGGATGACGAAGGCTTCATGGCCGCGCTGGATACCCTGGCGCGCACCCGCGAGACCGATCTGTTCAACGAGCTGGGCAAGCTCACCCGTTCCCTGCACGAGACCCTGACGGGGTTTCAGCTCGATTCGCGCATCAGCGCCCTGGCGGAAAAGGACATCCCGGACGCCAAGGAACGCCTCAATTACGTCATCACCATGACCGAGCAGGCGGCCAATCGCACCATGGATGCGATTGAAGAAATGCTGCCACTGGCCGAAACACTGGGGGAGCGCGCCGAAAAACACGCCACCGCCTGGAAGCGGTTTCGCGGGCGCGAGATGCCGGTGGACGAGTTTCGCGAGCTGAGCCGCGAGCTGGATGGCTTCTTCGAGCAGGCCTCGATGGACATCCAGCAGCTGCGGGGCAGTCTCTCCGACGTCCTCATGGCGCAGGATTACCAGGACCTGACCGGCCAGATCATCCGTCGCGTGATCACCATGGTGCAGGAGGTCGAGGAGCAGCTGGTCGAGCTGATACGCGTCGCCGGCAAGCGCCTCGCCCCCGATGCCGAGGAAGATGCACAGCTCAAGGAAGAGGACGACAACCGCAGGGGTGTGGGCCCGGCCGTGCCGGGCGTCGACAAGGGCGATGTGGTCAGCAGTCAGGACGAAGTCGACGATTTGCTGTCAAGCCTCGGTTTCTGAGGCGGGAGTTGCCGTAATACATGGCTATCGATCTTGATGATGACATTCTGCAGGACTTCCTGGTCGAGGCCGGCGAGCTCATGGAGCAGCTGGGCGAACAGCTCGTGGAGCTGGAACAGGCCCCGGATGACAAGGACCTGCTGAATGCGGTCTTTCGTGCCTTCCATACCATCAAGGGTGGCGCGGGGTTCGTGAACCTCGTGCCGATGGTGGAGCTCTGCCATCGCGCCGAGGACGTGTTCAACCTGCTGCGCCAGGGCGAGCGCCAGGTTGATGCCGACCTGATGGACGCCGTGCTGCGCGCCCTGGCCGTGCTCAACGACCAGTTCGATGCCGTGCGTGCCGGGCAGGACCCGATGGCCGCCGATGCCGCGCTGCTCGGCCAGCTGGAGGCCCTGGCCGCCGGCGGTGTGGCGGCGCCAGCGCCCGCGGCCGTCCCGCCGGCCCCGGCCGGGGAGGGCGACATCACCGACGAGGAATTCGAGCAGCTGCTGGACGCCATGGCGGGCGAATCGCCGGCGGCGGACGCCACGGCCACGGCCGGCGGCAAGGGCGACGAGATCACCGACGACGAGTTCGAGGCCCTGCTCGACCAGATGCACGGCAAGGGCCGGCATGGCGGCGTGCCGAAGGCCGGTCCGGCCGACCCGCCGGCCGCCTCCGCGCCCCCGGCGGCAGGCAAGGGCGGCGACGAGCACATCACCGAGGACGAATTCGAGAGCCTGCTCGACGAGCTGCACGGCTCGGGCAAGGCCCCGGGCAAGGCGGCTGCGTCCGCCGCCAAGCCGGCCGCATCTGCCCCGGCCGCTTCGGCGAAGGAGCCTGCGCCGGCCGCGGCGGTGGCCGACAAGGCGGCCAAGCCGGCCGCCGAGACCAGCGTGCGCGTGGATACCCGGCGCCTGGACGAGATCATGAACCTGGTGGGCGAGCTGGTGCTGGTGCGCAACCGCCTGGCCACCCTGCAGCAGAACATCCGCGACGAGGAGATCGCCAAGACCGTCGCCAACCTCGACATGGTCACCTCCGACATCCAGGCGGCGGTGATGATGACGCGCATGCAGCCGATCAAGAAGGTCTTCGGCCGCTTCCCGCGCGTGGTGCGCGACCTCGCCCGCAGCCTGAAGAAGGAGGTCAACCTCACCCTGATCGGCGAGGAGACCGACCTGGACAAGAACCTGGTCGAGGCCCTGGCCGATCCGCTGGTGCACCTGGTGCGCAATGCCGTGGACCACGGCATCGAGATGCCGGAGGAGCGTGTCGCCGCCGGCAAGCCGCGCCTGGGCGAGGTGATCCTGTCCGCCTCGCAGGAGGGCGATCACATCCTCATCACCATCGAGGACGACGGCAAGGGCATGGACCCCGAGGTGCTGCGCAACAAGGCGGTGGAGAAGGGCGTGCTGGCCCCCGAACAGGCCGCGCGCCTGTCGGACGTGGAGGCCTACAACCTGATCTTCGCCCCGGGCTTCTCCACCAAGACCGAGATCTCCGACGTCTCCGGCCGCGGCGTGGGCATGGACGTGGTGAAGACCCGCATCAACCAGCTCAACGGCACGGTGGAGATCGATTCCGAGAAGGGGCGCGGCAGCCGGCTGAGCATCAAGCTGCCGCTCACGCTGGCGATCCTGCCCACGCTCATGATCATGGTCGGCGGCCAGCACTTCGCGCTGCCGCTGTCCAACGTGCGCGAGACCTACGACCTGGACCTGTCCAAGACCAGCGTGGTCGACGACCAGGAGGTCCTGCTGGTGCGCGGCAAGCCGCTGCCGCTGTTCTATCTGCAGCGCTGGCTCAGCCGCAACGGCCGCAGCTACGGCAAGAAGGACCGTGCATCCCACCAGGTGGTGGTGGTCGAGGTCGGCACCCGCGCCGTGTGTTTCGTGGTGGACGAGCTGATCGGACAGGAAGAGGTGGTGATCAAGCCGCTGGGCGTGTTCCTGCACGGCAAGCCGGGCTTTGCCGGCGCCACCATCACCGGCGATGGCCGCATCGCCCTGATCATCGACGTCCCGAGTCTGTTGAAGGCCAATGCCCGGCGTTTCTGACCGGCGCGGCCGGCTGTTATCTGGAGAGAGTGCATGACCCCGTTACGAGTCCTGGTGGTGGACGACTCGGCCTTCTTCCGACGGCGCATCGTGGAGATGCTCAACGCCGATCCGGGGCTGGAGGTCGTCGATACCGCGGCCAACGGCCGCGAGGCCGTGGAAAAGGCGCGCAGCCTGAAGCCGGATGTCATCACCATGGACATCGAGATGCCGGAGATGGACGGCATCAGCGCCGTGCGGCGCATCATGCATGCCTACCCGGTGCCGGTGCTGATGTTCTCCTCGCTCACCCACGAGGGGGCCAAGGCCACGCTGGATGCCCTGGAGGCGGGGGCCATGGACTTCCTGCCCAAGAGCTTCGACGACATCTCCAAGAACCGCGACGAGGTGGCGCGCGTGCTGTGCCGCCGCGTCACCTCGATTGCCCGGCGCGGCCGGCTGTCGACCCGTGCACCGGCCACGTCCGGCAGCGGCGCGGCTGCCTCATCGCGCCCGGCCCATCCGACCCCGCCCGATACCGGCGGGCCGGTCAACCTGCGCGACTTCGGCATCCTCGCCATCGGCGCCTCCACCGGCGGGCCGGTCGCCCTGCAGAAGGTGCTGCAGCCGCTGCCGGCCGATTTCCCGCTGCCCATCCTGCTGATCCAGCACATGCCGGCCACCTTCACCCCGGCGTTTGCCGAGCGCCTGAACCAGCAGTGCCAGATCAGCGTGAAGGAGGCGGCCGACGGCGACGAACTGAAACCCGGCCTGGCGCTGCTCGCCCCGGGCGGCAAGCAGATGACGGTGGAGACCGTGGCCGGCCGTACCAAGGTGCGCATCGGCGAGAGCGAACCGTCGCAGCACTACCGTCCCTGCGTGGACGTGACCTTCAGTTCCGTGGCCCAGGCCTACGGCGGCAAGGCCCTGGCCGTGGTGCTCACCGGCATGGGCGCGGACGGGCGCGAGGGCGCCCGCCTGCTCAAGCAGCGCGGCTCCCGGGTATGGGCGCAGGACGAGGCGAGCTCGGTGATCTGGGGCATGCCCGGTGCGGTGGCGGAGGCGGGTCTGGCCGACCGGGTGCTGCCGCTGGCCGCCATCGGCCCGAAACTGGCCGGCAGGGGCTGATCCCCTGACGGGGCACTGGCATGGATATCCTCAGCATCCTCGGCATCCTGCTGGCGCTGACCGCCATCGTCGGCGGCAACATCCTCGAGGGCGGGCATACCTCATCGCTGCTGCAGCTCACCGCCTTTCTGATCGTCGCCGGCGGCACGGTCGGGGCGGTGCTGCTGCAGACCTCGCCGGCGACCTTCCTGCGGGCGCTGAAGATGCTCGCCTGGGTCTTCCGCCCGCCGAAGAGCGAGCGCATGGCCCTGCTCGAGCGCATCGTGGAGTGGAGCCAGATCGCCCGCAAGGATGGCCTGCTCGGGCTGGAGACGGCCTCCGAGGAGGAGCCCGACCTGTTTGCACGCAAGGGGCTACAGTTACTGGTGGACGGCAGCGAGCCGGAGGCGATACGCGGCATCCTGGAGGTGGAGCTCGACACCCGCGAGCAGGCCGAGATGGGCTGCGCGAAGGTATATGAATCCGCGGGCGGCTATGCGCCCACCATCGGCATCCTCGGCGCCGTGCTGGGGCTGATCCACGTGATGGAGAACCTCTCCGATCCGAGCCGTCTCGGGCCGGGGATCGCCGTGGCCTTCGTCGCCACGATCTATGGCGTGGGGCTTGCCAACCTGTTCCTGCTGCCCATCGCCAACAAGCTCAAGACACTGATCCGGCAGGAGTCGCAGACGCGCGAGATGCTGATCGAGGGCGTGGTGGCCATCGCCGAGGGCGAGAACCCGCGCGTGATCGAGAGCAAGCTGCAGGGCTATCTCTAGGAGACGATGATGGCTCGCCGACGCAGACAGACCGAGGAGCATGAAAACCACGAACGCTGGCTGGTGTCCTATGCGGATTTCATCACCCTGCTGTTCGCCTTTTTCGTCGTGATGTACTCGATTTCTTCCGTCAACGAGGGCAAGTACCGCGTGCTGTCCGATGCACTGGTGAACGCGTTCCGCGATCCCGCGCGCTCGCTCGATCCGATCCAGGTCGGCGAGCTGGCGAAGGCGCCCTATTCGCCGGTGAATCCCACGGTGCGCCAACTGCCGCCGTCGCTGGAGCTGCCCCTGAGCGCCTCGCTGATCGAGGGCGTCTCCAGCGGGCCCGGCCCGCAGGCCGAGGCGATCGCCGACGAGGTGCAGGCCGCCATGCAGCCGCTGATCGACAACGACCTCATCGACATCCGCCGGCTGGATGACCGCATCGAGGTGGAGATCAAGACCAGCATCCTGTTCGACAGCGGCAGTGCGTCAGCGGCCGGCGAATCCACGCCGGTGCTGCGACGTCTGGCCGAGATCCTGCGCAATTACCCGAATCGCATCCACGTGGAAGGCTTCACCGACAACCTGCCCATCAACACGCTCGTCTACCCCTCCAACTGGGAGCTGTCGGCCGCGCGTGCCGCCACCGTGGTGCGCATCCTCGAGGAGTACGGCGTCGATCCCGCGCGTCTGGCCGCCACCGGTTTCGGCGAGCACCAGCCGGTGGCCGACAACGCCACCGCCGAGGGCCGCAGCGCCAACCGCCGGGTGGTGCTGGTGGTGATGGGCGAGGCGGACGACCAGGCACGTCGCCCGGCAGCGGGGCTGCAGCCATGACCACCTGGGCCGTCGCCAACCAGAAGGGCGGGGTGGGCAAGACCACCACGGCGGTGACGCTGGCCGGGTGGCTGGCACGCATGGGGCACGAGGTGCTGCTCGTCGACCTCGACCCGCATGGCTCGCTCACCTCCTATTTCGGCCTCGACCCGGAGACCCTGGAGCGCGGCGTGTACACCCTGTTCGAGCGCTCGGTGGCGAAGGAGCCGCTGGACCCGCAGGGCGTGATCCACCCCACCGGCTTCGAGCGCCTGTCGGTGCTGCCGGCCTCCACCGCGCTGGCCACCCTGGACCGCCAGCTTGGCGCCCAGGGCGGCATGGGGCTGGTGGTGGCGCGCGCCCTGCGCGAGGTCGCCGGGCATTATCAGCACGTCTTCATCGACTGCCCGCCGATGATGGGGGTGCTGATGGTCAACGCGCTGGCCGCCTGCGAGCACCTGGTCGTGCCGGTACAGACCGAGTTCCTGGCCCTCAAGGGCCTGGAGCGCATGGTGCACAGCCTGGAGATGATCCAGCGCTCGCGCAGGATGGACCTGCCCTATACCATCGTGCCGACCATGTTCGACCGGCGCACCCGGGCCGCCGTCGACAGCCTGCGGCAGGTCCGCGAGCGCTATGGCGCGCGGGTCTGGGAGGCGATGATCCCGGTGGACACCCAGTTCCGCGAGGCGAGCAAGGCGGGCGTGCCGCTGTCGTTGCGCGCCCCGGGGTCGCGCGGCGCGCGGGCCTACCAGGCCCTGCTGGAAAGCCTCATCGATCGGGTACAGACCAACAAGGCGATGGCGTCATGAGTACGAAGTCCGGTTCCCGTCTCTCCGGCCACCAGCAGGCCCTGGGCGACTACCTCGCCAGCCTGCTGGAAGAGGTGCCGGAATACACGCCGGCCGAGGCGCCGCCGGAGGCCCTGCCGCCGGCCCCGGTGCTGGAGCGTCTGCCGGCCATGCCGCTGCCGCCGGTGGCCCCGGCCGAGCCGCCTGCCGAACCCGCGCTGCCGGCCGCGCCCGTCGAGGTGGAGGCGCCGGCCGTGACCGAGCCGCCGGCCGTCACCGGGACGGAGCTGAGCCCGGCCGCCGCGCCGGCAGGCGAGCAGGCCATCCCGTCCTGGGCCGAGGCCCCCTTCCCCTGCCTGCTGTTCACCGTCGACGGCCTGAACCTGGCCGTGCCGCTGGTGCACCTGAACGGCATCCAGCCCTGGCGCGAGGAGCTGACGCCCATGCCCAACCACCAGCCCTGGTATCTGGGGCTGGCGCGCAACCAGGGGGTGAACACGCGGGTGGTGGATACGGCACTGGTGGTGCTGCCGCCGGAACGCCGGCAGGCCATGGACGACGCCGGGCGCCAGCCCTTCGGCAACGTGATCCTGATCGACGAGGCGCGCTGGGGGCTGGCCTGTACCGCCGTGGGCGACATGATCACGCTCCAGCCCGACGACGTGCGCTGGCGCAGCCAGCGCGGCCGGCGTCCCTGGCTGGCCGGCACGGTCATCAAGGAGATGTGCGCGCTGCTCGACACCTCGGCCCTGGCCGAGATGCTGGCGAGCGGTCGTCGCGACTGAGGCGGGAACATGCGATTGGCACTGTTCCTGCATGAATGTAATTGGCAATCCAACGGGCGTCGGAAGTTTGACGCTGATCCGCGCCCAGGCAAACGAGGACAGAGAGATGAACGATCACGCGCGTAGTACCGACGACAAGGACCGCACGCTGCAGTGGGTGACCTTCCGGCTGGGTGACGAGACCTATGCCATCAACGTGATGCAGGTGCAGGAAGTGCTGCGCATGACCGACATCGCCCCGGTGCCGGGTGCGCCGGACTTCGTGCTGGGCATCATCAACCTGCGCGGCAATGTCGTCACCGTCATCGACGCCCGCGCGCGCATCGGCCTGCCCTCGCGCGAGTTCGACGACGACACCCGCATCGTCATCATCGAGGCCGGCACCCAGGTGGTCGGCATCGTGGTCGATTCCGTGGCCGAGGTGATGTACGTGAAGGAGTCCGAGGTCGAGGCGGCACCGGCCGTCGGCAACGACGAGAGCTCCAAGTACATCGAGGGCGTGGTGAGCCGCGACGACTCCATCACCATTTTGATGGACCTGAACAAGATGCTCACCGACGAGGAGTGGCAGGAGATCGCCAGCCTCTGAGGCTGGCCCGGCCACGCAGCGCATGATTGAACTCGCCTACCAACCCTGGTTCCTGCTCAGCCTTTGCGGCCTTCTGCTGCTGGGCATGGGGCTGGTGGTGCTGCTGTTCGCCCTGCAGGTGCGCGAGCTGCGACGTCGCGACCAGGCGCGGGAGACGGCCATCGAGTCGCTGCAGAACCTGCTGCGCGCCCGTGCCCCGGCACCTGCGCGTGGGCCGGACGAGCATCAGCTGCGGCTGGCACGCCAGTTCGACGAGCTGCGTGCCCGCCAGGAGCGGCTCGAGCTGCAGGCCATGGAGGCCCATGGCTATCATCAGGCCATCGACTGGGTACGCCGCGGCGCGGATGTCGACCAGCTCGTGCGCAAGCTCGGCCTGAGCCGCGGCGAGGCCGAGCTGCTGCAGGCCCTGCATCGCGCCCGCGAGGCCGGCTGAGCCGCCGCCTTGTCCCGGGCCCCGATGCCCGGGTTACACTTCATGGACATGCGGCAGGCGCCTGCTCGGGCCCTGCCGGAACCATCGCATCACAAGGGATTGAGACATGACCGCCACCATGAGCAGGCTGGACGATACCGGGGCACTGGTGATCGTCGCCCCGCGCCGCTTCGACTTTTCCGTACACCAGCAGTTTCGCGACGCCTACCGCGACAGCGGCGGTGAGGGCATGCGCTATCGCGTCGACCTGGGCGAGACCGAATACATGGACAGCTCGGCACTGGGCATGCTGCTGCTGCTGCGCGAGCATGCCGGCGGCGACGCCGCGCAGGTGCGCCTGGAGAATGTCTCCGAGCCGGTGCGCAAGGTGCTGGAGATCGCCAACTTCCACCGCCTGTTCACGCTGGCCTGAGCCCCGGATGGACGGCGGATCCCGGCAGCCAGTGTCCACCAGGGGGACGGCGCTGGTCTGCGACGATCAGCCGGCAAACCGGCTGCTGCTGCGCGGCATGCTGGAAAGGGAGGGCTATGCCGTCGTGGAGGCAGGCGACGGCATCGAGGCGGTGAGGCGTTTCCAGGAGCGGGCGCCGGACATCGTCTTCATGGACATCATGATGCCGGGGCTGGACGGCTACGACACCACGCGCCGCATCAAGCAGCTCAGTGGCGAACGCTTCGTGCCGGTGATCTTTCTCACCGCCCTGGCCGACGAGGAGGCCCTGGTGAGCTGCGTGGCCGCCGGCGGCGACGACTTTCTCACCAAGCCCTTCTCGCGCGCCATCCTCAGTGCCCGCATCGCCGCCATGGAGCGGATCAGCGGCCTGTACCGCGATCTCGCCGCCCAGCATGCCGAGGTGCGTTCCCTGCACAACGAGATGCTGCGCCAGCACGAGATCGCCGAGCGCATCTTTTCCCGTGCCATCTCCGACCGCAACCAGGTGGTCCAGCGGCTGAACACGCTGCTCTGGCCGGCCTCGACCTTCACCGGCGACGTGCTGCTCACGGCCATCCGCCCGGGCGGTGGCGTGGACCTGCTCATCGGCGACTTCACCGGCCAGGGCCTGTCGGCCGCCATCGGCGCGCTGCCGCTCTCCGAGGTGTTCCGTGCCATGACCGAAAAGGGCCTGCCGCCGGAGGAGATCCTGCGCCAGATCAACACCAAGATTCATGCCCTGCTGCCCACCGGCATGTTCCTGGCCGCGGTGTATCTGAGCATTCCCATCGACCTCAGCCCGGTGGAGATCTGGAACGGCGGCATGCCCGAGGCCCTGGTCATCGACGGCCGCACCGGCCGCATCCGTGAGCGCGTGCCGTCCACCCACATCCCGCTGGGGATCGCCGAGACCGACCTCGACGAGACGCGGCCGGTACGGCTCGAGGTCGCGCGCGGCGACCGCATCCTGCTCTACAGCGACGGGCTGCTCGAGGCTGAGAATACAGAGGGGGAGGCCTTCGGGGCGGCGCGCCTGGAGGCGGCCGTCGAGAGTGGCCGCTCCGGGGAGGGGGCCTTCCACCGCGTACGCACCGCTCTCGAGGCCTTCTGCGGCGAACAGCCGCAGCGCGACGACATCACCCTGGTGGGCGTGCCCATGGTCCCCGAGCTGCTGTTGCAGGCACCGGGTGGCCTGACCACCCCGCGCACCTCGGCCGAGGTCTCGCGCGGGCGCGCGGGCGCCTGGCGCTGGTTCATCGAGCTGCGCGGCCGCAACCTGGCGCATGCCGATCCCGTCGCCCTGGCGCTGGACCAGCTGCAGGACATCGATGGCCTCAAGCCACACCTGCAGGCGCTGCACTTCGTGCTCTCCGAGCTGTACAACAACGCCCTGGAACACGGCATCCTCGGCCTGGATTCGGCGATGAAGGATTCCGCCGACGGCTTCTCCGCCTACTACGACGAACGCGAGGCGCGCCTGGCCGAACTCGCGGACGGCTGGATCTGGATCGAGATCGAACACGCCCCGCTGCCGACGGGCGGCGGGCGCATCACGCTGCGCGTGCACGACAGCGGTCCGGGCTTTGACTATCATCGATTACTGCACGGCCTGCGCCAGCAGGACGAGCTGCACGGCCGCGGCATCACCCTCGTCAGCCGCCTGTGTAGCGCGCTGCGTTACGAGGGCGCCGGCAACCTCGCCGAGGCCGTATACGAATGGTAGGCACAGACAGCCATGGCCGATGACGACATCAAGCCCGTAGGCGGCATCTACCCCGGCCGGCGCCTCGACCCGCGCCAGCCACGCACCCCCGAGCGCGAACCCGAGGACGCCGACGGCAAAAAGAAGGCGGAAGACCAGCCGGACGACCAGGACAAGGAAGGCGGGTTCAAGGGGCAGAACATCGATGGGTGGGCGTGAAGTTACAAGTCCGTAGGAGATTCTATGTCGCAAGACAAGGTTTTCGCGGCACATAGTCGGCCCCGTTTTTGAGGATGGCGAAGGCGATACGGGCGAGCTTGCGGGCGAGGATGGTGA
>JABURS010000039.1 GCA_014762505.1 Chromatiales bacterium
CCCGACAGGCCAGAAAGGGCTTGTCGGGGTGGAGGGACGAGCTTGGCATCTGGCCTTTGGCACAGACGGTAGGAGAAATCGTCCCACCCTTTTCACCTCAGCGCCGATAAGGAATCCATCGGCCGTGCGGACCGACGATCTTGGCAAGCCAGCGCCACGGTGATCCCCGACAAGCACAATAACCCTAGTCGGGAGTTCTCATCATGGCAATACCACAGCACCCCACGTTGTTCGGTGTCGATGTCAGCAAGGCCGAATTGGTGATCGCCACGCAAGACGGGGCGGTCCAGGCGCTGGCCAATGACCCCCGCGCCATCGAGCGCTGGCTGGCCACGCTGGCCGGCCCCTGCTGGTTCGCCCTGGAGGCCACCAGCACCTATCATCTGGCCCTGGCGCAGGCGGCCTATCAACAGGGCCATCGCGTCTACCTGCTCGATGGCTATCGCCTGGCCCGTTATCGCGACAGCATCGGCGGGCGCGCCAAGACCGATCAGCACGATGCCCTGTTGCTGGTGCGCTACCTGGCCCGCGAGCACGACGAGCTGCGCCCCTGGACGCCGCCGCCGGCGGCCTATACCCGCCTGCAGACCCTGCTGCGCCGCCGCGCCACCCTGGTGCAGGCCCGCGTCCAGATCCAGCAGTCCCTGCAGGGGCTGCCCACGCTGCGCACCGCCCTGAAGACCCTGCTGCGCCAGCTCACCCGGCTCGACACCCTGATCCAGAAGCAGCTGCGCGAGGCGCTCGCCGACGCCGGCTGGCGGGACCACGCCCGGCGCTGCCAGGCGATCGAGGGCATCGGTCCGCTGACCGCCACCGCCCTCACCACCGTCTTCCATCGCGGGCACTTCCGCTCCAGCGATGCCTTCATCGCCTTCCTCGGCCTGGATGTGCGCGTGCGTGACTCGGGTCAGGCCCGCGGCCGGCGCAAGCTCACCAAACAGGGCGACCCCGAACTGCGGCGACTCCTGTACCTGGCCGCCATGACCGCCCGGCGCAGCCCCGCCTGGGCCGGCTTCTATCAACGCTATCTCGACCGCGGCCTGAAGAGCACCCAGGCCCTCACCATCCTCGCCCGCAAGCTCGCCCGTATCGCCTTCGCCATCCTCAAAAACGG